>JAEWRS010000062.1 GCA_023398855.1 Bacillota bacterium | reverse complement strand
ATGGAGGGCCAAACAGCAGATCAGAGGTAATGTTTACCTATATTTATAAGCTGATATTCGGTTCACAGACGACGCCCCAGATCGGTTATGCAACCGTACTCAGCATTGTGGCAGCGCTTATTATCGGCGTGATAACGGCAATTTACATGTACCTTGCAAGAAAACTGGATGATGTGGTATAAGGAGGCAGATATGGAAAGGACACATACCGTTTATTCAAAAAAGACAAAAGCAATGCGAGGCCTTCTGTTTCTGCTGCTTCTGGTTGTTTCACTCATTACCCTTTACCCGGTCATTTACATTGCTTTAGGATCGTTTAAAGCGAATAATGAATTGCTTTTGGGAGGAACCGGCATACTTCCCAAGACATTTATATTTGACAATTATAAGCAGGCATGGGAAAAAGCGAATTTTGCAGTTTACACTGTAAACAGCTTAATCATCAGCCTTGGGGTCATGATACTGACCATTTTGACAACAACAATGGCTGGCTATGTATTTGCGAGAAAACAATTCAAAGGAAAAGAATTACTGTACAGCATCTTTGTTGCTTTTATGTTTGTAAATGTAGGAAGCGTTAGCCTAAGACCCTTGTTTGAGCTTGCTGTGAAGGTGAAAATGAACACGTCCCTTTTAAGCATTGTTCTGATTTCAACAGGCATGGGGCAGGCAACTTATATTTTTCTGGTACGAGGCTTTATGAATACCATATCCAGGGAGCTTGACGAGGCGGCGAAATTAGATGGCTGTACTTTTTTCCAGATTTATTATAAAATAATACTGCCGCTTTTAAAACCCGTCCTTGCTACCATCGGACTTCTTTCCTTCCGTACAGGCTGGAATGAGTATATCATGCCCCTGGTATTTACCATGTCCAACGACAAGCTCCGTCCTCTGACCGTTGGCGTTGTCATGTTAAAAAACAGCGGAGACGGAACCGCTGCATGGAACCTGATGTTTGCAGGCTCCACCATATCAATTATACCGATTATAGTCATATACATGTGTACCAGCCGCTATTTTATGAGTGGACTGACTGCCGGTGCGGTGAAGGGATAAGAAGATGGAAAAATCACATTTAAACAGAACGGGCTTTCTGACCAATTACCTGGTTTCTGGTCCAAGAGAAACGGATTTTATCAATCATGAAACTGACGACAACCAGCTGCGCTATGAGAAATATTTAAGATCAATAACAGCTGATAAAAATACAGCTGCTCCCACAGAACCTGTGGCTCTGGGAGAAAACAGCCGCCTTGGCATGCCATGGAAATACTATTACCACTATGGAAACTGGTTTGTGGATGAAAGCACCTTTTATTCCACTCTCCAGAAAGTGGAACTTGATGCGGTCACCGGAATTCTGGCTGAAAAGGATTTGGTGGTAAAGGCTGTTCTGTGGTCATATGCTGCAGTGGATGTCTGGTGTAACGGGGAACTCGTGTGCCACATGGAACCGCCGGTTTATAAGCCCATACGGAAAGCGGCAATGGAGCTGAGCTTAAAAAAGGGGATTAATCAGATTTACGTCAGTCTCCAGACCCTGGGTGTCCGGGATACCAGAACCTTATTCGGGATCCAGATTAAGGACCATGAGGCCGAAATCGCTGTCGTATTGCCTGATGAAGAAAAAACTGATGAACTGATCCAGGCAGAAGCCTGGCTTGGTTCCCTTTGCATAAGGGATTCTGTCATGACCTTTAAAGAGAGTGCTCCCTGTGGGACATGGCTTGCTTATGACAGCCAGAGTCCTGATTTTGCCCAGGTGGAAAGCAGAAAAGAGTGGCAGGAGATCAGCGGCAGGGATAAAGTGATGTTGGACGAAGGAAAACCAGGGGTAATTTTAGTCAGCGTAAGAAATAAGCATGCCGTTCTCACCAGAAAGGTGGAGAACATCAAAGCCCAGAAGCCGGTGTATGCAAAAGCAAAAGGTTTTGAGAAAAACAAGGGTGACATTTTTCGCAGGATTGGGTCAGCAGAAAGCTTATCCAGAGGAGATAAATTTGGTTTTTCCATTTCCAATATTCTAGCAAGGAAAGCGCTTGGTATGGAGAATGAAAAGGATATAAACTTAATTTTTGAGACCCTGGATCAGATTGAAAGCAGGTATGACTGCTCTGACTTCCTTGTGTGCGGCTTAATCCGTTATATGAAAAATTATCCGGTTGATGATAATATTGCGAGACGTGCCAAAGCGGTTCTTCTAAACTGGAGATATTGGATGGATCAGAAGGGTTCGGATGCCATGTGCTTTTGGAGCGAGAATCACTCGCTGATGTTTTATACCTGTGCCATGAATGCAGGAGAAATGTTTCCGGATGATTATTTTTTCCGTGCTGATATGACCGGTAAAGAGCTGTTTGAGGCAGGAAGGGCCAAGGTGGAGTGCTGGCTGGAGGATGTGGAAAAGCATGGATTTGAAGAATTCTTAAGCACTGTATATATGTGCGTCACCTTTGCGGCTCTGCTGAATGTGATTGATTTTTCCGAGCCAGGGATTTCACAACGGGCCGAAAAAATCACAGACAATCTTTTGGAAATGCTTTGCCGCCATACCTTTGACGGGGTGATTATCGCTCCCATGGGCCGTGTATACCGGGAAGTGGTCCATCCCTTTGACCAGGGAGCCCAGGCGCTGATGAATCTCATCAATCCGGAGGTTCCTTATTCCTTTGGAGAAGGGTGGCTCGGCTTTTACGCAAGCAGCAGATACCAGCTGCCTGATGGTTTGGCAAAGCTTATGGAGGAACCTTCCAATGAAAGTTATTCTACTGGAAATGCTTTGATTTGTTTGAAAAAAACTGCAGAATACTGTTTGACCTCGGTACAGTCTCCAAGGTTTGATCAGGGCTTTGACCGCTGGAAGAATCTGACTCTGGACCCGGAAGCTGACCCTTCAACCTGTGAGTATACGAAGTCCCTTAATGAAAGATTTCACGGGACCACTTGTTTTGAACCGGGTGTATACGGTTACCAGCAGCACATGTGGTATGGGGCACTGGATAAAGAGACTGATTTGTTCACCAACCATCCGGGAGGAACCTGTGACTCCAGCTCTATGCGTCCTGGCTTTTGGTATGGCAATGGTGTGATGCCGGCTCTGGCTCAGAAGGGTAATCTTTTGGGAGCTGTTTACCACATTCCCGAAGAGCATCCCATTCACTTTACTCATGCTTATTTTCCGGCACCCAAGTTCCAGGAAACCAGGATCAGGGACCATTGGCTTTTAGGAAGGCAAGGCAGCGGGTATGCTGCTTTGTGGTGCAGCGGTGTTATGGAACCTGTTGATGACCAGCTGTTTGATTGTGAATACAGAACCTATGGAGAGGATATGGCATATTTTTGTGTATGCGGCAGCAGCCAGGATGTGGGGTCTCTTTATGAGTTTGAGGCTTATGTGGAAAGCCTTCAGCCAGAATTTAATAAGGAAACACGAACTTTGACTGCCAGGGGATTCATTGTGAGGTTTATGGAGAATCATGACAAGACACAATATATTTAGGAAAGAAACGCAAATGGCAGTTGCTGCTGCGTCCGGTGTTTTTCGCAGCTACCCCTTTTTTATGAACAATTATAAATGGTGCAAGGAGCTTCTTTTGAAATGGAAGGATCCTGAAAAAGCCTCAGAAGCAATAGAGTTGGGGATCAGGCATGCAAACATGCTGAATTTGGATGCGAATATGCTTCCGCTGGTTTATATAGACTGGATGCTGCCGGAGGTCATTGAGGATTCCCGGCAGCAGGGGATTCCGGAAGAAGTGTTTCTGGAATCCATGAAGGATATTGAAATCTGGATCAAGGTATACCAAAAATACCATGAAGGCAGGGTGGGCCTTCATCAGATTGAATGGGTATTCCGGTCGGTTTCCGGAAAGGTGCGCCGGCTGGGCAGTCTGCAGTTTGAGGAGATCACTTATGAATTTCCCTTCCTGATTTTTAAAAACACACAGACAGGAGCGTACAGGGCAATGGCATGTCCTGGGTATCTGGTGGATCAGGATGGTTATTTTTCAGGGACCAATGGAAGAAATCTTTCCAGTGAGTCCGAAACTTTTGTAGATTACCGGAAGGAAACAGTAATTGGTTTTTTTGCAGATCTTAAACAGGGAGTGGTTCCTATAGAAAAGCCAGAGACTCTTTCCCTGGCTGACTGGGAGCTTTTGCTGGTTCCGGGAGAAAAGGCAGTGGCAGTCCATATCCCGGAAGGAGCTGATCTGTCACAAGATCAAGTTGATTCCTCATTAGAGAGAGCTAAGGAGTATTATGAAGGAAATCTTCTTGTCTGCGACAGCTGGCTTCTGGATCCACATCTGAAGTTTATCCTTCCGGAGAAGAGCCGGATCATAGGATTTATGGAGCGTTTTCACAAAATGCCCATGAAGGCAGAAGTTCCCCAGATAATGGAACGGGTCATGGGGTTTGGCTGCTCCTTGGATAAGCTGAAGAATTATCCATGCAGTACTTCTTTGCAGATTTCACTGAAAGAATATCTTCTGGAAGGGAAAGAACTGTTTACAACGGCAGGTTTTCTGCCGTGGAAATAATACCATAAGGAGAAGGATTATGATAGGATATTTTGCAGGCTTGGATATTGGCGGAACCAATGGGAGGCTAAAAATCTGCGATACTCATGGGACCGTGCTGGGGGAATTTTCAGCGCCCGGATGCAGTCTTAATACAGATGGCGCGGAGAAAAGCAGGCTTCGTTACCGGGGCCTGGTACTTCCAGCTCTTAAAGAACTGAATCTGGACCCTGGCTGCTGTCTGGGTATTTGTGTTGCAGCCAGCGGGATCGACTCTCCGCCGGATGAGCAGGATTGCAGGTCCAGCTTTGAAGAAATAGGATTTCCTCGTGAAAGGCTTCTGGTATTAAATGACTGTGAGGTTTTTCTTCACATGACAGAGGATCCGGCCTTGGTAGTTATTTCTGGGACGGGTTCCGTATGCTTTGGAAGAGATAAAAAAGGAAGTATCTATCGGACCGGAGGCTGGAATCACATAATCAGCGACGAGGGAAGCGGGTTTGATATGGGACTGAAAACCTTAAAAGCGGTAGGAGACGATATTTCAGGACGAATCCAATGCCCCGTGCTCACACCTCTGATTAAAAAAGAGACAGGACTGGATACACTGGAAAAAATAGATGATTTTATCAATGCTAATCTTATGGAAAAGTCTGAGATCGCCAGGTTATCCTTGTTTGCCTATGAGGCGGCAGTCCTGGGTGATCAGGAAGCGGTCCGCATTCACCGGGAATGTGGGGAGGCCTTGTGGGGGCTGATTCGGGATACGGCAGGAAAGATGGCTGGAAATAGTCCTGCGGACAAGCGAAGCCTCTGGCTTTGGGGCAGTGTTCTGGTTAAAAATGATATCATCAGGAGTATGGTGGAAGAGAAGGTCCAGGCAGGACTGCCAGGCACTGAGATCGGAATACCGGAGATGAGTGCCCTGGATACGGCGCTGAAAGCCGCCAGGAAGCAGGAAGCTGAAAGAAGAAGTATATAAGCAGATGGAAAGAGGCAGGTTTAAGGGAATCTGGAAAATGGGCGCCGCGTTTTTATGAAGTCCTGTTATGATCAGTTAAAACAGGGAAAATCCCAAAATCCCAAGTTCTACCTTCCCAACAAGTTCTGCACTAATATCTTTCACCCGTGGATTTGAAGATGGCTGTGCAGATACCCAGCGGTACAACCACACTGCAAAAGCAAACGCAAGAATTGAAACAAGAATGGAAATGATTAGAAATAAGTTTAAATTACCCATAAAACCATTAACCTCCTACTTTCCTCAGTTTAAAAAATTTGCTATTATATCATTGTACATTTTATCACAATTTTTTTTCAATTCAATACATTTGTTGTTAAGATTGCATATATATTTTGTCATCTTTTGGAGTGGCATCTGCTTTTTTATTGATTCGGGATAGACATAAAAAATGTTTGTGCAAATTGCACCTTTTGCTTGCAATTATATGACATTTTTAGTAAAATATCGTTATAGACTTAAATACCGAACAGGAGGAATGTTTATGAACGTGTATGGAACCAAACAAATCCGTAACGTCGCCTTACTTGGGCACGGTGGCGCCGGTAAAACCACCCTGGCAGAGGCTATGGCGCTGATTACCGGAGCCATCAGCAGAATGGGAAAAGTTACCGATGGCAATACCATCAGCGATTATGACAAAGAAGAGATTAAGAGACAGTTTTCTATCTCTACTACCCTGATTCCTTTGGAGTATGAAGGAGAGGATGGCCCTATCAAGATCAACCTGCTTGATACTCCCGGATATTTTGATTTTGTTGGCGAAGTTGAAGAGGCCATCAGTGTTGCGGATGCAGCAGTAATAGTTGTGAATTGTAAGGCAGGTATTGAAGTTGGAACATTAAAGGCATGGGAACTCTGCGAAAAGTACAAGCTTCCCAGACTTTTCTTTGTTACAAATATGGATGACGATCATGCAAGTTTCCGGGAATTGTTGTTAAAGCTGGATAAAGAGTTTGGAAGAAAAATAGCGCCGTTCCACCTCCCCATCCGTGAAAATGAAAAATTTGTGGGTTTTGTCAATGTTGTAAAGATGGCTGGCCGGCGTTTTACTGTAAACAGTGATTATGAAGAATGTGAGATTCCTGAATATAGTCAGAAGAACCTGGGTATTGCCCGTGAAGCACTTATGGAGGCTGTGGCAGAGACCAGCGAGGAATATATGGAGCGTTATTTCTCGGGTGACGAATTCACCATTGATGAAATTTCTTCTGCACTTCGGGAACATGTGATAAAAGGAAATATCGTTCCGGTTATGTTGGGTTCGGGAATAAACGCCCAGGGCGCGAAGATGGTACTTCAGGCAATAGACAAATATTTTCCATCTCCGGATTTCTTTGAATGTATCGGAGTGGATATTTCTACAGGAGAGCGCTTTACAGCTAAATATAACGATAATGTATCTCTGTCTGCCCGCGTGTTTAAGACCATTGTGGATCCGTTTATTGGAAAGTACTCTTTACTGAAGATCTGCACCGGTACCCTAAAGCCTGATTCAGTCATTTATAATGTGAATAAGGACGCTGAGGAAAAGATCGGAAAACTCTATGCGTTAAGAGGGAAGGAAGCCTTTGAGGTTTCAGAATTAAAAGCGGGAGATATCGGAGCAGTGTCAAAATTGAATGTGACACAGACCGGTGATACCATTGCCCTTCGCTCTGCACCTATTGTATATCATAAGCCGGAGATATCTACCCCATATACGTATATGCGGTACAGGACTAAGACAAAGGGGGACGATGATAAGGTTTCAACTGCCCTCGCAAAACTGACGGAAGAAGACTGGACCTTAAAGGTGGTCAATGACACGGAAAACCGTCAGTCTCTCCTTTATGCCATTGGAGATCAGCAGTTGGAGGTGGTGGTAAGCAAGCTTTTAAACCGCTATAAGGTTGATGTGGAATTAAGTAAGCCTAAATTTGCATTCCGCGAGACGATCCGCAAAAAAGTGGAAGTCCAGTGAAAATATAAAAAGCAGTCCGGAGGACACGGCCAGTACGGTGATGTTAAAATGATTTTTGAACCATCGGGAGACTTGGAAACTTCTTACGTATTTGCTGAATGCGTATTCGGCGGGTCTGTGCCGAGGAACTATTTCCCGGCTGTTGAAAAGGGAATTGCCGAATGTGTCCTGAAAGGACCTCTCGCCGCTTATCCGGTTGTGGGTTTAAAGGCAACACTGACCGATGGCTCCTACCATCCGGTTGATTCCTCTGAGCTGGCTTTTAAGATGGCTGCCACTATGGCCTTTAAAAAAGGATTTATGGATGCAAATCCGGTTCTCCTTGAGCCGATTGCGTTTTTAAAGGTTACGGTCCCGGATAAATTTACCGGAGATGTAATGGGAGATTTAAATCGAAGAAGAGGACGTGTTCTTGGAATGAACTCCAACCACGGAGGAAAGCAGGTCATTGAGGCGGATGTGCCCATGTCCGAACTGTTCGGCTATAATACGGACCTGCGCTCTATGACTGGTGGAATCGGAACCTTTGAATATGAATTCAGCCGCTACGAACTGGCTCCTGGGGATGTTCAGAAGAGAGAAGTGGAAGAGCGGGCTTCCAAGATAGACAGAATCGAAGTATAAAAAGCACAGTTAAATAACTGACAGAGGGGCTGAACCCTCAAAAACCCATGGCAATACCTGCTTGTAAGGTGCTGCCATGGGTTTTTTGTATCTGTGAGCGAATAAATTTAATCATAAGATACTGATATATTAGTACAAAAACCGACAAGAATATTCCTGATTCGACATTGTGAATATAGTCAATTAATAATAGATTTAATTTGATAATTTGTGAAAATAAAACAAAAATTGAGGGAAATATTGGTATAATATCCGTATACAATCTAATATTTTAGTGCTAATATATTAGTATAAACGGCGGTTCGCCGCCGCTTAAGGGGTGGCAGAAGGTGTAAGATACTTTCTGCAGGTTTCTATAAACTATTTTTTAAAAGGAGGGTTCATATGAACGTCAATGTTATGATCGGTATTATCATGATTCTGTCTTTCCTGGGTATGGTCTGGTATTGTGTCAAAGGCTTAAACCTCATGGTGGGATTTGCAATCATGTCAACTTTCTGGACAGCGCTGGCGCTGGTGGGGAATTCCATTTCGCCCAATTCCGCCATGGAAGGCAAATCGTTTATTGATGTGCTGACCTATGTTTACGCAGACGGCCCGGCCGGCTACGCAAAGTCAATTCTGGTCAATGTGTTTTTCGGAGCATTCTTTGGCAGGGTTCTGGTGGAAACAGGTATCGCATCGACACTGATCCGTAAAGTAGTTGAGCTGGGAGGTGACAAGCCGAGAATTACCATGGGATTGCTATGTGTTGTTACGGCAATTATCTTTATGTCCATGACGGGAATCGGACCTGTTATTTCCATAGCAGTTATTGTGCTTCCCATCATGCTGTCCCTGGGCGTTCCGGCACCCATTGCCATGTTCAGCTTCATGGGGTCCATTATGGCCGGTATTTTTGGAAATATCGTTAATTTTAAACAGTATCAGACTATTTATGCAGGCTTTAATCCGGCCGCTGAAAACTATACTTACAATGACTATTTCCAGATGGGAGTTATCTGTATGATAGTTGCGCTGGTGGTGGTGCTGATCGTAGCTAACTTATTCATGAGCAAAAAGGCGGCTCATGCCTGGGCAGTAAAATCCTTTACTGTTAGTGATAATGCGCCTGCCATCTCCTGGATTTCAGTCATTCTTCCAGTTCTGGGCGTAGTGGTATTCCGTATTCCCATTATTCTGGGATTCTGTGTTGCAGGTATTTATGCATTGATTACTACTGGAAAGCTGAAAGGATCTTATTCCGATATCTGCCGGCTTTTTGCCAAGCTGTTCACAGATGGCTCCATTGATGTTGCTCCAATGATCGGCTTTTTACTTACCCTGTCCATGTTTAACAATGCTGCAGCTTATGCGGCACCATATTTTACTGCTATTTTGGGTGGTTTTGTTCCCAGGAGTGCTCTTACTCTTGCACTTATTTTTGCAATCCTGACTCCACTTGGCTTTTTCAGAGGTCCCTTGAATCTTGTTGGATGCGGAACCGCAATTCTGGCAGTGGTCATTGCTGCGCTTCCCAATGCACCGGTTGCATTCTTGTACCCGCTTTTTGCAATAACAACCATTGCTCCGCAGCATTTGGATATTACTCAATCCTGGGTTGCATGGGGATTTGGCTATACAAAGGTTTCGACCAAGGATTATATGAAAATGTCCATACCCACAGGGTGGATCGTAGGCTTTATCTGCTGTATCCTTGCTTTTATTCTATACGGTGGTTTAATGTAACGTGAAATATGAAATAAATAGGGAACTGGCAGGAATCGCTGCCAGTTCCTTCTATAAAAAGGAACAAATCAGGTTTAAAGTCAGGTAAAGATATTGGGGATGCAGGGGTCGGCAAAGAATCGTATCAGATGTCTGGAGGTGGATATGTTTGACATGATATCAAAAGAAATGGCAGAAGGTCTGGCTCAGGTGAGTGATTTGTCCTGGGGAATGTATGCATTCGCCAGGGACATCCTTCGTGATAAAGTCAGTGAAGAAGAAAAAAGGAGAATGATTGAACTGGCAATCTGCTGCGGATACGACATGGC
>JAEWRS010000475.1 GCA_023398855.1 Bacillota bacterium | reverse complement strand
TTTTCTTCTTGGCGAAAATGTAGAGGGAAAAGAAGCCATCGTAAAGCAGATGCAAGAGGATGGACATCTAGTGGGAAATCACGGATATACCCATGTTCAGATGAGCAAGGAGTCAGTGGTAACTGCCTGCAAGCAGATTGAACAGAATAACCTGCAGATAGAAGAAATTACAGGAGTGAGGCCCCAGTATCTACGGCCCCCTTATGGTTCATGGACTGATGAATTAGAATGTACCACCAACATGACAGTGGTGCTCTGGAATTTAGATCCTCTTGACTGGAAAACAAAGAATTCCAAGAAAGTGGTACGTTATATTGTCAAGCATGTAGAACCCGGAGATATTATCCTTCTTCATGATGTGTTTCCAACCTCAGTGGAAGCAGCCCTGGAGGTGATTGATACTTTGAAAAAGCAAGGGTATACTTTTGTCACCGTGGATGAACTGCTGGTGGACTGAGAAGAATAATAGATTGGATTATGCGGAACTTTTGGAATGTACGGCTTTTTCTGAAGAGGATTGAGAATAAAGTCTATGCTGCTTTTACATAATTTCAATGAGCATGTTGATTTTCTGGACAGTTTGCTGTATACTGAAATGACAGATCAAAAGTTCCCTTTACGGCATATGGCTGTAGCGACAATTTCTTAGCGGTTAACCGGGTTGGTAATTCGGAAGGCATCTCGTTTTTTATAACATCTCTTTGTAATGATACATTTTTTCTGGTCGTTTTCGACAAATATTTCCAATTAACATGTAGTTGTATTAATGGATTGATATCTTAGTTAGGGTATGTTATGGTGTTATAATTTGTTTATTTTTTATCTCATGATGTTCTTACATAGTTCATGCATTATTAATGAGCGTCTCATTCGTATTTCTGATTTCTTACTCATATCTCCATATTCCAATTTTGTTTTGACTTTTTATTTTTTATTCAATGCCCTTTGTTATAACGCCTGCGGGAGTGATAATAAAAGGTTTTAAATTTTCTTTTCCCCCGAAGGCACCTTTAAAAACGGACCGAATGGCAGAATAATCTGTAAGGCCATGCTTTTAGTGATCAGTTTTTATTGAAATATAATGGATGAAGTGTGGTTTTCTTTTTGGAATGATACAATCGGTTATTTCTTCTAATGGTTATTTATCTCACCATTTTCTTCCCCTTATTTACTTGTAGCAGGATATATTTAGTCATAAAACTTTTCTCCGGAAGACCGCTTTTACTATTTTAAGAGCAGACTGCAGATACGGCTGTACATGACTCTTCATGGTTTCGTACATATACTTCCTTATGGTTGTTAGTTGTTATGTGAGTATACTCGGATTTTATGAAAGCAGAGTAGGTCTGACCTGAGAGAGAATAAATAAAAGGAGTGATAAGTTGTAATGAATCAAAGAAAAGGTTTTGTTCTATTGTGCGCAGTGATGGCGGCAATCAGTATTCCCATGGCGAGTTACGGGGCCTGGGCACAAAGGGATAAGGATTGGCTGTATGAGGAGAATCAAGGGTTTATAAAGAATACCTGGAAGCTGATTAATGAGGCATGGTATTACTTTGATGCATCGGGGCACATGGCCACTGGCTGGCAGATGATTAACGGGAAATGGTATTTTTTCAGTACAGGTTCCAATGAGTCGAAAGGAAAGATGCTGACCGGCTGGCATTGGATTGATGAGCGATGCTATTATCTGGCTGATCAATCCGGTGATGGTTATCCGGAAGGAGCCATGTACCAAAGCAAAAGGACTCCTGATGGGTATATTGTTGATGCCTCGGGCGCATGGATTGATGAACATGGCACGATACAGTATGCAACTGAAAAGAGAAGGCAGACAGTAACCGGAAAAAAGACAGCATCAGCAGGTAAAACGCCGGGAGGCAGTTCAGGAGGAAGCAGTTCAGGAAAAGGCAGTTCAAGAGGAGAGAAGGATAATTCCGGGCAGGAGAATGAATTTCAAAATCCTGAGCTTCAAGAGCGGGAGCCGGTAAATAGTCCGGGGACTTTAGAACCTGGAGAAAGCCCGGAACAAAGGGAAGAGCCAGATATGAAAGTAAAGCAGTATAGGTATATGGTGCAATATGTGGATAGGTACGATAAGACAATCCTACATACCGTAACCGGTGGGGCAGCTCAAGGGGATATGATCACTATAATGATGCCTGTTATTGATGGATACCAGATTTGTAAAGGTCAGAGGGAGAGTTTTATACTGTCCGGCGATTCCATAAGCCTGGACATTTACTATGAAAGGGTAAGCCTGTCCTCACCCTCAGAAGCTCAGAAAGTTGACTGGCATCTCTTCTTTGTAGAAAAAGGAAATATCAATAATGAAATATTTCGATCCCAAAAGGGACAGATGGAAGGCGGTGGAGAGCTTGTTATTAACTTTCCGGAAACTGTTATAGGCAGAGATGGCTATTCTTATCATTCCCTGGTTTCCGCCCCATGGAGCATAGTTGTTAATGGTAATGGAATCCAAAAATATTATATTGAATTTGAAAAAGATAATCGTCTTCCAGTGGAAAATGATCCGGAAGAGGAAAATAAAGACAAGCTGAAACAATGGCTGGCTGTTGCAAAAGAAATGGATATAAGACTAGGGTGCAGGGAACCGTCGGACCAGCTGATCGTCAGCGGGAGCATAAAAGAAAGTAATGAGAGGCTTCTTAATCTGGCTTCCATGGCAGACGGTGTAGAGCGAAAGGAGCTTTACCTCATTGCAAAGGAGCATGTGCCGAATCCCTTGATAATAAGCCAGACCTTTCCTAACATTAAGAATCTGTCTGAATTGGTTGTGGATGAATTTACCATTAGTCATGAAAAGTACACGATTATAAAAGTGGGATTTGAAAAGGTTTACGAAGAAAGTACCTGCAGCCACTATTATCAGGCTGCAGATCATGTGATTGCCACATGCATGGAAAACGGCCATGAATTAATCCAATGCCAAAAGTGCGGCAAGAGAGAAAATGTGATATTACCTAAGACCGGCCATGTGGATGCAGATTATGACGGGTGCTGTGATGTGTGTTACAAACCAGCCGGTGAAACGCCGGAAGCCATGCATTACCGCATTGGAGATGTGCAGTCCCGGATCATTGGAGATAAGGTTTATCTGTTCCGCTGCATTGATGACGATTATGAGGATTCCATTGGTAACAGCCAGCAAATGGCACTGTTCCTTTGCGACAGTGTGATAAGGTCGGATATTGACGGGGCATCAAAGAAGCTGCCCTTTGGACTTAATAATAATTATAAGTATTCCAATATCCGGCAATGGCTTTTGGAATATGCGTCAGATGATTTTGTCCATGAAACTTTTATTGGAATTACCGGGTCATATACAGGATTGACATGGAAGGGGGCATATGAGCAGTTAAATACTGACAGTCTGATGGTTGGGAAGGAAGTGTTCCAGCTTTTGCAGGACAAGGTATTTATTTTATCCGTGGAGGAAGCAATGAAATACCGGGATGTACTCTGGAAATTTAACGGGAGCAAAACCAATAATCCGCAATCTCAGGTTTCTGCTTACTCCAAAGGATATTATCTTCGTACTCCGCAGGATGGTGGATCAGAGGAATTTCTTTATGGAGACGGAATCTATGCGGTCAGCCTGACAGACGGCAACATTCAGCCGGTCAGTGTGAAAGAGACAGGTTTTGGAATCCGTCCGGCCATGGCAGTTGCGCAGGGGAAAGAGGGCTCTTAGATGATTCAGATTCCACCGGGTATGATCTGGTTTATCATTGGCCGTGTTTTTATGGTAAATCCGAAAGAAGAAAAATGAGAGCCTGCAGCTTATTATGAAACAGGAAATGCAGCAAACATCATATCAACAATATTGCCATTGTAATTGAGATATGGCAAACACTGAAAAAAGGAGGAGCAATGAGAAAAAGACTTTTAAGAGGGATGGTATATGGGATATGTGGGGCATTGGTGATAACAACAGTGTCAATAAGTGCAGCCTATGCAGAGAATGGGCTAATCATAAAAAAAACAGGTCACACAGCCACACCTTCTGCTTCAGTCAGGGGAACAAAAGCTGATGGGACTCCTTCTGAGGCGAATAAAATGCCAGAGGAACCTTTGGACGTGGTCATTCCTGCTGCCAAACTGGCTTCAACAGACGCCTCTGGCTCACTGGGGGATATTTGGGAGCCATGGATAGGAAAAACCAGCTTTGAGTTTCTGGACGGAGGCCAGGGAAAAGGGACGCAGGAAAAGCCCTATCTGATTAAAAACCGGGAACAGCTAATGGGACTTTCGGAGCTGGCAGCCATGGGAATGATGGTCCCGGAGGCCGGAGGAACGATGTATGCCGGTGATTATTCCGGATGTCATTTTGCTCTTGGAGGAAACATCGATTTACAAGGGGTAGAATGGATACCCATCGGCTTTTACAGGGATTCCTCAGAAAGCACTGGAGCGGTTCCCTATCCTTTCAGCGGCCAGTTTGACGGAAAGGGATATACCATTAAGAATGTAAAGATAACATCCTTTGCTGAATATAACAATGTGGGATTATTCGGGTCAGCCATTGATTCAGAAATTCATGATTTGACTATCATTCCAGACAGTAAAGAGATCAGGGGAAAAGACCGGACAGGGGTTGTAATCGGGTTTGCAGAGGATTCCCGGATCCGGAATGTAATTGTGAAGAACGCCTATATCCGCTCTACAGGAATTGCCGGGGGAATCGCAGGGGAGATCAGCAGCACTGTGATTGAAAATGCTACCTGTGAAAGGCTGCTGATCGATGCTGCTGGCGGTACGGATGTAATTTATGTCGGAGGGATTGCCGGAATTGCATCAAATTCCTATATCGTAGACTCAAATGTTTCCACCGGGGACGGCTCTACAGCCAGAATCCAGGGAACTGGTTATATTGGCGGGATCGTTGGATACCAGAATGCAGCTAATATTTATAATACTCATGTCAGCGGAACCATTGGCGGCTATCAGTCAACAGCTATTGGCGGGATCACCGGAAGATATGCTTCCGGCAAACTCAAAGTGGCACGTTTTGCGGGAACCATTGGAAACTCCCGGCTTGGGTCTATGGCAAGGGAAGGAACCTTCATTGGAACCAGAAAGGGAGCTGCAACCAACTTTAATTACATCGAAGATGTAGCCTATCTGTTTGCGGACTCTGAGAGCAAGATCAGTGCCAATGTTTGCGGATCAGAGATCATAGATGATAACGATTATACCTATGCTGCCCATGTAGGCTACTGGCATACAGGAGATCTGTATTATACCCTGGAGCAGGGGGGATCAAAAAAGTTTATATCAGACCGGTATTTTTATGAGGAATTAGAAGCTGGCATCCTGACCGTCATGGACGGGGAAAGCGGAGATTACACCCTGGATCATTTTGCTCCTGATTCCCTGGGCCGTCCTGTGAGAGGATATCTGTTAGATGTGAGCCAGATTGACACAGCAGCAAATGGTCAGAATTTTTATGATATTGCAACATTGGAAGTAAGGGGAAGTTCACAGTACTCGAAACCATTAGATAAGGAGCACCGGGGAGCCATTGCAGCCGGGACAACGGTCAGCGTGACAACAGCCCCCAAGAATACTGACACAGAAAAATTCCAGATGAAAGGATCGCCGGTCTATACGAATGGAAAAGGTATAAAGAAAGGCACCACCTATTCAGACAGCAGCCATGCTTATACCTTTCCCATGCCGCAGGAGGATATTTTCGTATCAGCGGTTTATAAAAAAGTAGCGGTGTCCATTAAAGTGGAACCGGAAATCTATACCTTTGCGGTGACGCAGACCAGGACCGGGAACCGGAAGAATCCAGTAAGGACCACAGAGATCAGGAATAAGGAAGGAAAGCTCATTGCCCGTTATATCAACGGAGTGCTGGAGCAGGGAACCGAAGTTCAGCCGGTGAATATCAAAGCCATTATTGATACGAACAATGATGTGGAGGATAACAGGGTAATATGGAGCATTGACGATCCTCAACTGATAAGTCTGGCTAAGAACGATGATGAGGGAACAGACGGTTATACCGGTAAATCTGCCAGCCTTTCCATTAACCTTACATCCCCCTTTTTTACCAGCATAATTGAGGTGGCTGAAAAGGTACAAGCCGATGGGAACTACCAATATAAGATTCCCAACACAATTTATGGGGCAGGGCATCAAAACGGTGGCGTTGCGGTTCTGACAGCACAAACCAGGCCCTCCGCTTCCTTTGAGGGAAAACCCTGTACAGCAAACAGCAGAATCAATGTTACCTTCCAAATCCAGGATCATACCTTAGTAGCAACAGAGGGAGCTGCCCTTGATAAACAGGCTCTTATCTATACAGTGGAAAGGACCTTAACCGGAGACCGGATGCATCCACAGGAAACAGTGACGGTAACAGCTCCCCAAGCCTTAACAGCAACCTTTACGCCTGACTTTTTCTCCAGGGATGAAGTTACCTGGATAAGTTCAGACCCGGCAGTGGTTTTTGTATCCCAGGATCAAGAAGCTTACAGGGAAGCATCCGTTTCAGCGTTTAAAGATTCCGCTTGGATAAGAAACATCATGGCTACAGACAACGGAATCAGGGAGATTGATAAATACACAAAATTATGGGGGACTGGAAGCCGGGATGTGACTGTTACTGTAAATGGAAGGGACAAGCTGGGAAATCAGGCTTCAGCTGCATGTCACGTTACAGTAAAGTTTCTTACCAATGATCAGACACGAATTGTTCCGGAAGGAATTACCCTGGATCAGGCGGCGCTTTCTTATAACCTTGGTTATCACAAAGCCGGGGGTATTCACTCTGAAACGGTAAAGAAGACAGGCTTTAAAACAAAGAAGCTGTCAGCAGCCGTACTTCCTGTATTGGAAGACAGCGCAGAACATAAACCATATGACAGCAGTGTTACGTGGACTTCGTCTGATCCGGAAGTGGTAAGAGTGGATCAGGAAGGAAATGTAACCCCAATTGATGGCGCGACCTGGATCAAAGAAGCACTTTTAAAAGCACCGTACAGGGCGGAAAAAAGTGTGGAGATCACAGCTGTAACAAAAGATGGACAAAAAGCCGCTGCTTGTAAGGTTTCCTTAATGTTTCAGGCAGAATGTGTAGAGATGGACAGAGAGAGCGATCGCTTTGATTTGGTGCTTACAAAAGCAGGCAATGGATATAATCCTGTTCTTTCATGGAAAGGAAATGAAAGTAAGAAATTTAAAGCTTCCATCTATTCCGTAGGCCAGGAACAAAAGCATGTTTTATGGCGTTCTTCTGATTCCGGAATCCTTACAGTGGATCAGGAAGGAAATGTGACTCCGGTTGCTTTCAATGAGAAACAGGAGATTACAGCCAACTGGATCAAAGAAGCTATGGGAAAGTTCCCCTATACTGGAACCACAATGGCTACGATTTATGCGGTTACCAGTGATGAGAAAATGTCTGATCCGGTCACTGTTACACTAAATTTCAAGATATTGGATAACACCACCTCAAGTAGTTCTTCCGGAGGAGGGACCGGAAAAAGTTCATCAGACGGAAGCGGTAGCACCCGCTCTGTGGGAGTAACAACCGCAGGAAATACACAGGGGCCAGCTGCTTTGGAGGGAGCATTGACGGGAACCTGGACTCAGACTGCAAATGGAAAATGGATCTTTGCTACAAACCGGACATATGCAGATGAATGGGCTTATATCAGTAACCCATATGCAACAGGAGATCAGGAAAAGGCTTCCTGGTTTCGGTTCGACAAGGACGGATTTATGGTGACGGGCTGGTTTACAGATAAAGACGGAAGTATTTATTATTTAAAAGCTGCTTCTGACGGAACGCAAGGACAGCTGCTCACCGGCTGGCATTATATTTTAGGCAAAACAGAACACGCGGTAGAAGATTCCTGGTATTACTTTAATCCGGTTTCTGATGGAACGAGAGGAAGACTTTTGACCAACACTGTTACACCTGACGGCTACACCGTAAATGAGAAAGGACAGTGGACTTCTTGAAAAGTTATCATATGACAATGATTTTTATCTATGGAACTGCAGTTGTTTGTCATGTATCTTTTATACGGCTCCTTTTTTTAAAGAAAGACCGTGCGAATAGTAAGTTGGTGCACTTAATCTAAAATTCGAAATAGTCAATTATATTATCCTCTGCCCATTTGGGCAGAGGGGAAACGGAGGAATATATGAATCGAGTGATTTTAATGGGGAGATTGACCCGTGATCCAGAAGTAAGATACTCCCAGGGTGAGCGTTCTATGGCTATTGCAAGGTACAGCCTTGCTGTGGACCGCAGAGGCCGCAGAAATCAGGAGGACAATGAGCAGAACACAGATTTTCTCAACTGCGTGGCTTTTGATAAGGCTGGAGAGTTTGCTGAAAAATATTTTCGTCAGGGTATGAGAGTGCTGATATCCGGAAGAATCCAGACTGGGAGCTACACAAATAAGGAAGGCATAAAGATTTATACAACGGATATTGTTATTGAAACACAGGAATTTGCAGATGGCAGGACTTCTTCGTCTGATGCTTCCAGGCCCGGACCGGCAAGCGTGGCAGGGGACGGCTTTATGGATATTCCAGATGGAGTGGATGAGGAAGAACTTCCTTTTAACAAGTAAGGCTGTTACATAGTATCTAAATCGTAGCAAACAGTACCTTGAAAATCGAATATATTTAGCCGATTGAAAAGATTGGAATGAGGAAACAGTAAATCTTTTATTTAAGCACATTTCATGCGGTTGTTATGTTGATATTTTGAACTAGTGAAAAGACCTTGGTAATGAAAGGAATATCATATATTAACAGATGTGTGTATGGCCTCAGGCTTATTACTTCATCATGGGTAAAAATAAAATAGATGCCAGGAAGTTATGTAAAAGCCTGATAATACCCCATCCGGTGTTTCATATATAGAATTACATATGGAATGTCTGGGAGAGAGCTATTAGGAATTATATGATTTACTAAAGTGAATGAACGCGGGACAACATAAATAGAGAATATAGTAAAATCTATATACAGCATGTCGCTTTTTGATATACAATAATTGATATTTGTTGTTTAAGTGACGTCAGATGATATTAGAAACATATATTAAAAAAGTGTTGTATATGGTGTAAATCAATATTAGGGTTTACAATAACCTAAAGGAAGATGAAGAAAAGCTGTTCTATGCCTTGGGGCTGAATGTTGCTTCAGCAGTTAGTGTATTATTCGGCCAAGCGGTGCGAGAGGGCGGACCTCCTTTTACAGTTAGATCAAAAATTAATAAGGATTCGTTTTATTCGGCTGAAATATGGCACGGTTGCGGAACTCTATAGACTAGAAGGAATCTATTGGTGGTATTGTATAGAGATAAGACCATCCATATATGATGGGAAATACCCAAACGACAGCGGTATTTATGAAATGCTACCTAAATAATATGGGCTTTCAGGTTTTCAGACTACAAGAATGGTATTTCGGAAACAAACCAGTATCTTGAAAATTTTTATAATAATCTGCTTTTCAGGTGGAGATTTTGAAATAAGAAATTGCGACCATGTTCTGAAAGAATGTTTTCCAACTCCTATAAGGAGGAGGTGATTGTGATCACTTATGAGGAATTTATGGTAATCATACATGGTGCAGTGTTGATCGGTGCAATACTTACATACGTGAAACGCAATAACAAAGATAAAAAAGCGCCCCACCGTCCAAAGTGGTAAAGTTTAAAAAAAATAATTAAATAATTTGGAAGCCGCTCTGTGGAGATAGTTACCTTTTGTACCTTTAGTATAGCACGAATGTAAAATGTCAGATCAAAGATTTTAAAATGAATTTAAAGGAGGATATGAGTATGAAAAAGAAATTATTAGTGGCAGCAATGTCAGCTATGTTTGTGATAGGAACAGCAATAATATCCTTTGCTGATACGTATGATCCGCAATACCCCTTAAAAGGTTATATGGAGCCATGGTTTGTGACCAACCCGGTTACTGGTACTACTGCTTGGAAAAGTGATCCAGATAATTTTGTCCATGAGGCCAATAATCATAGTAAGTATGCCTTTGATCTTGCTGTTCAAAATAGAGACCCACTTTCTCTAAACTATTTTGGTGGAATAGATTTGGCTGCTATTGCGAAGTTAACGAATTATCAAACTACGGGATTAGATCCGGATCAGGAAAAACTGGAACTCCTGACAACAGAGCTCCGAAACTTTTTAAATAGCTTTGATTGGAGAAATGCATCCGATTATGAAAAGGCGGTACAGATTGCAAAGCGGATTACTCTGGCAGATTACTTGGATCAAGAAGGAACTCAGTATCCTTACAGTTGCCTGGTGGAAGGAAAAGCTAGCTGTAATGGCTATGCTTGGGCAGCCCGCTTACTAGCTACATGTGTTGGATTGCCCATAGATGAACTTGGCTCTGTAAGTCATACTTTTCCAGTGTTTTTGGTGGATGGTGTATGGTTATCTTATGAGCCAACTAGTAAAGATAATTATTTTACTGTGGCGAAAGTCTATACTCCAGCATTTTACTTAGCTGGTGAACCTCAATTAGCGCCTTTAGGAAAATATTGTAAGGCAACTGGATACGAAATCCCCACACTAGAAAGCATGGAAGCAATGTTCCCCGATGTTAGAAG
>JAEWRS010000453.1 GCA_023398855.1 Bacillota bacterium | reverse complement strand
GAGTAAAACCTTCGATGGTCTGAACTTTTTTCCCCGTCAGTTTAGACAATTTTAATACACAGGCGCGGACGGTTTTTCCATCCACAATTACGGTACATGTTCCGCAGGCCCCTTCTTTACATCCGTTTTTAACGGAGGTGATACCAAGCCTGTTACGGAGAAAATCCATTAATGCTAAATCTTCTTCTGATTGGTAATCCTTACCGTTGACGTTTACTACAAACATGACAATACCTCTCTCTCTTTGTCCTGGACTGATATTATATAATTCCGCACATTATTTTTAACAATACTTTTTTATATAATTTTGTTAAAAATCGGCGCTTTTATTTCTTCTTCCACAACCATATTAACATATAAATCGTCCAAAAACAATTCTTATTCCAGGAAAATATAAAAAATTTTTAGCTGCATACAAAAAAAGTTAGAATATGTGTTTTTTCCCTTAAATAAAGGGCTGAGGCCAGTTTACTTATAGATTTTATCTATAAGTAAACCAGGAAAATCAAGTAATTATTAGTGTTTTCAATCGGGATTTTTATATCCTGGAAAATAAGATTAAATTTTTAAAATATTGCAAATTTTGTTGCATGTGATATAATGAAAAAAGACTGAAAATGATGTCCTCTGGGCTTTTGCCTGGAGGATGTTTTTTTACACATTGGTGTGGAAATTTTTGATGGCATGGGTTTGCAATAGGAGGCGGAATATGAACGGGGAAAAAGAAAACATTCTGGTGAGCGCCTGTCTGCTGGGAATAAACTGCCGTTATGACGGCGGTAACGGGCTGCGTGAGGACCTGGTGGCGCTTTTGGAGAAATACAATTTCATACCGGTTTGTCCGGAGCAGCTTGGAGGCCTTAAAACGCCCAGGGAGCCTGCGGAGCAGGTTGGCAGCAGTGAGACCGGAAGCCTGCAGAAGATTCGTGTGGTGGACCGGTCCGGAAAAGATGTGACAGACTGTTTTGTAAAAGGAGCAAAGGAAACACTGAAGCTGGCCAGGCTTTATGGCTGTAACCGGGCTATATTAAAAGAACGCAGTCCATCCTGCGGCCACGGCTATATTTATGATGGGACGTTTTCAGGGACAAAGGTTCCTGGAAGCGGTGTGGCTGCAAGGCTTTTGGAAGAAAACGGAATCCTTGTATCAGGAGAAACCAGCATAGGGTCCTTTTAAAGGACCGAAAGGCTTGACAATAATAAATATTAATTAGAAAGAGGAGGCACTATGGAAACAGCAATCACAAGGCAACAGGCACTGGAATTACTTATGAAGTATAATAAGGAACCCTTTCACATGCTTCACGGACTGACTGTAGAAGGAGTCATGCGCTGGTACGCAGGAGAAATGGGATTTGGGTCAGAGGAAGAGTTCTGGGGAATTGCAGGTCTTCTTCATGATGTGGATTTTGAACAGTACCCGGAGCAACACTGTCAGAAAGCACCGGAGCTTCTTTCTGAGATCAATGCAGAGGATGAGCTGGTTCATGCCATATGCAGCCATGGTTATGGTATCTGTTCTGACATAAAGCCAGAGCATGTGATGGAAAAAATCATGTTTGCCGCGGATGAACTGACCGGTCTCATCGGAGCAGCAGCCAGGATGCGCCCTTCCAAAAGTGTCATGGATCTGGAAGTATCCAGCTTAAAGAAAAAATATAAGGATAAGCGGTTTGCCGCGGGCTGTTCCAGAGAAGTGATCGCAACTGGAGCTGAAAACCTTGGCTGGACTCTTGATGAGCTGTTTGAGAAGACCATTCTGGCCATGCGCTCCTGTGAGGATAAAGTGAACCAGGAAATAGAAGCGTAAGTTTATGCATGAAAATGGAAAAATATGCACGGAATACGAAAAATACTTGACAGCGGGTAGCAATTAGGATATTATTTCCGTTAAATATGTATAATAACCGGTATCAGAGGAGATGAACGCTATGAAAAAAGTTGTGAAGTTCGGAGGAAGCTCTTTAGCCAGTGCAAAGCAGTTTAAAAAAGTCGGCGATATCATCCGCGGGGATAAGAGCAGACGGTTTGTCGTGCCGTCTGCACCCGGCAAGCGGAATGATAAGGATGAAAAGGTTACGGATCTGTTATACCAGTGCTATGATGCTGCAGCAGATGGAAAAAGCTATAAAAAGATTCTGGAAAAAATCAAGGAACGTTATGTGGAGATCATTGACGGTCTTGACTTAAACTTAAATCTGGATCATGAGTTTGAGACGATCGAAGATAATTTCCTTAAAAAAGCGGGCCGGGATTATGCGGCTTCCAGGGGCGAGTACTTAAACGGACTGGTGATGGCAGAATATTTAGGCTATGAATTTGTTGATGCGGCTGAAGCGATCTTCTTTGATGCAGACGGTACTTTTAATGCAGAGCTTACAAATAAGGAGCTTGGAGAACGCCTGGAACATGTAGAACATGCGGTGATCCCAGGTTTTTACGGATCAAAGCAGGATGGTACTATAAAGACCTTTTCCAGAGGCGGATCTGATGTGACAGGCTCTATTGTAGCAAAGGCTATCCATGCGGATATGTATGAAAACTGGACGGATGTCTCCGGTTTTTTGGTGGCTGATCCCAGGATCATCAAGAACCCTGAGGTCATTGAGACCATTACATACCGGGAGCTAAGAGAGCTTGCTTATATGGGAGCCAGTGTTCTCCATGAAGATGCCATATTTCCGGTAAGAAAAGAAGGAATTCCCATTAATATCAGAAACACCAATAAGCCTGATGATAAAGGAACCCTGATTGTGGAGAGTACCTGCAGGAAACCTCATTATACCATTACAGGAGTTGCAGGAAAAAGGGGATTTTGCTCCATTAACATTGAAAAAGCCATGATGAACGCTGAGGTTGGCTTTGGGAGAAAGGTTCTGGAAGTTTTTGAAAAGTTCGGCATTTCCTTTGAACATATACCGTCAGGGATCGATACCATGACCGTATTTGTCCATCAGTCGGAGTTTGAAGAGTATGAGCAGGCTGTTATTGCGGGGATTCACAGGGCAGTAGAACCTGACTTCCTTGAGATGGAATCAGATCTTGCCCTGATTGCGGTGGTTGGCCGTGGAATGAAGGCCACCAGAGGGACTGCAGGAAGAATTTTTTCCGCCCTTGCCCATGCCAGGGTAAACGTTAAGATGATTGATCAGGGCTCCAGTGAGCTTAACATTATCATTGGTGTGAGAAACTCAGACTTTGAAGAAGCCATCAAAGCCATCTATGATATCTTTATAATGACTGAGGTGAAAGAATAAAGCACGGCAAAAAACAGACGGTATGTTCCTTATACAAAGGCATACCGTCTGTTTTTTTGCTTGTCTTTTATAAAAAATTATATTCTGTAAGTATCTTTTCCCGTCCAGTAGTCACATCCGTAAAATATTCATAATAACTGATTCCCAGAAAGGAGCCGGAAATATTTATAATATTGTCAAATCCACGGCCCTTTAACGCCATGGCGGCCTGATAGCTTCTCTGGCTTGTCCTGCAGTGCAGGTATACCGGCCGGTCATGAGGAATCTCGGATATACGCTGCCTCAATTCCCCTAAGGGAATATTTACAGCACCAATCAGATGTCCCATCTCAAATTCGTCCTGGCCTCTCACATCGATGATGCAGGCTTTGCTTTCCACTAATTCCCTGGCTTTACTGACAGGAACCTGTTTCATGATTCCGTGTAAGACATTAAGTGCCACCAGTGCAGCCAGATTCACCACATCTCTTGCAGTGCCAAATACCGGTGAATAGCAGAGCTCCAATTCTTTTAAGTCCTCCAGGGTCCCGTTCATGGCAATCAGTGTTGCTATAACATCGATTCGTTTGTCCACATTGCCTTTGCCGATAGCCTGGGCGCCCAGGATCCTTCCAGTGGGTACTTCAAATACCAGCTTAAAGTGTATGGGGGAGCTGCCGGGCATGAGGCCAACCTTATCCATTGCCATGGTGTAGACAGAATCGCAGGGGATATTGTTTGCTTTTGCGGTTCTCTCATTAAGGCCAGTGGCAGCAGCGTTTAACTGGAACAGCCTGACAGCGCAGGAGCCGATGACCCCGTTATTCCTGGCGGATATGCCATACATGGCATCAGCAGCAGCCCTGGCCTGGCGCAGGGCAGGACCAGCTAACGGGAGCCTGGTTGGTTTATGAGTCAGACGATGGCAGACCTCAATGGCATCACCCACTGCATAGATATGCGGATCACTGGTGCGGTAATCTGGTGTCACCTTAATTGCACCGGTTTCGCCGATCTCCAGACCGGCCTGTTTTGCCAGCCCGGTCTCCGGCAGTACGCCAATGGAAAGCACCACAGCATCACAGGGCAGTTCTCTGCCTGAGTTTAAGAGAACCTTGTCCCCTGTGATGGCTTTCACGCCGTCACCAATGGCCAGCTCCACCCCTTGATCGTACAGCTCTTTTTGCAGAAGCTGGCTCATATCATAATCAAAAGGTGCCATGATCTGGTCTGCGGCCTCTGCCACGGCCACCTGTTTTCCCGATGATTTCAGGTTTTCAGCCACCTCCAGACCAATAAAGCCGCCTCCGATCACCACTACGCTGCGGACCTCTTCTCTGGTAATATATTCATCCAGCTTTCCAATATCATTCACATTGCGCACTGTGAATACATGAGGGAGAGTCACTCCCTCGATGGACTTGGGGCAAATGGGATATGATCCTGGTGAAAGCACTAGCTCATCATAGGATTCTTCATATTCCTGACCGGTCACGCGGTCTTTTATACGAATTTTTCTAAGGGTGCGGTCAATGCCGCACACCTCACTGTTTACGCGTACGTCAATATCATGGGAACTTTTAAATCCCTCTGGCGTCATCAGTACTAAATGATCCTTATTCTCCACGGTCCTGCTTAAATAATAGGGAAGTGAGCAGTTGGAGAAGGAAACATGTTCTCCCCGTTCTAATATGGTTATGGATGCATCAGCATCCAGACGCCTGATTCTGGCTGCGGCGGATGCACCGCCGGCAACGCCTCCAACAATAAGAACACGTTTTCCCATGTTC
>JAEWRS010000370.1 GCA_023398855.1 Bacillota bacterium | reverse complement strand
TAGAGATGATCCGGCAGACGGTGGAAGATTACAGCTATTCCGCCATCATTTTGTCAGGATACTCCAATTTTGAATATGCAAAAAATGCAATTCATTACGGGGTAACGGATTATCTCTTAAAGCCGTTGAAGCGTGAAGAACTGGTAAAGGCAATCGGCAATGCAAAAGAAAAATGCTGGATCTATCAGTCCTGGCTGTCCCAGCAGCAGGAAGCGGATGAGCTGAAGAAGGTAAGGCTGGTTTCAAGAGCAGAAGAAAACGGGGAGCATGATGATATTGTAAAAGAATTGCTGAATTTTATTGAAGAGCATTACCAGGAAAAGATTGGCTGGCAGGATGTGGTGGAGGCCTTAAATTACAGTGAGACTTTTTTAAACCGGAAGTTCAAAACCCAGATGGGAACCACATTTATCGAATATTTAAACCGCTTTCGCATCCAAAAGGCTGTGGAACTGTTAAAGCAGGGAAATGTAACCATTCAGGATGTATCCTGGAGGTGTGGAATTGGTGATTATAAATATTTTAATATGGTATTTAAAAAATACATAGGGTGCAGTCCTAAGGAGTACTCGTGGAAGGTGAAAGAGCAGCTGTAATAAAAGCTGCTTTTTTTCTTAGTTTAAGAATCTGTTTGGTATTTTTTCCATTGAGACTGTATTTTAGGTAGAAAACAATCATTAAAATGTATAAAATATTAAATACAATAAAAGAAAAATATACAAAATATCCAAAAGGCGGTAGTGAAAGTGAGCGTAACAATTTCGATTAGCAACGCGGTGAAGAGATATGGAACAGTTACGGTGATACCGGATTTGTCGGTCACCATTGAAAATGGAGAGTTATTTACACTTCTTGGTCCGTCTGGATGTGGAAAGACCACATTGCTGAGAATGATCGCTGGGTTTAATACCATTGAGGGAGGAAGCTTCCTGTTTAATGATAAAGTGATCAATGACATGGAGCCAGGTAAAAGGGGGATTGGCATGGTGTTCCAGAACTATGCAATTTTTCCCAATATGACGGTACGTAAAAATGTGGAGTTTGGACTGAAATACAAGAATATGCCAAAAGAGCAGATGAAAAAAGAGGCGGATAAATTCTTAAAGCTGGTTCATGTGGATCAGTATGCGGACCGGATGCCGGAACGGCTTTCCGGCGGTCAGCAACAGAGGGTAGCACTTGCCCGTGCCCTGGTAATCCAGCCTGATGTGCTGTTAATGGATGAACCTCTTTCCAATCTGGACGCCAAGCTGCGGGTGGAGATGCGTAGTGTGATTAAGCGGATCCAGAAGGAAGTGGGAATCACCACTGTTTATGTTACCCATGATCAGGAAGAGGCAATGGCCATCTCGGACAGAATTGCCGTCATGAAGGACGGAGTGATCCGCCATATCGGGAAACCGGAAAATATTTATCAAAGGCCAGCAGATTTATTTGTGGCAACCTTTATCGGCAAATCAAACCTTTTAAATGCCAGACTGAGAAAAGAAGGGGAAAAGGCAATCATTGCATTTCAGGGCGGATATGAGATTTCTGTTGATTCCATAAGAAATAAGGAAATCAGGGACAGGGAGGTTGTAGTATCTGCAAGGCCGGAAGAGCTGATTGTTTCCAGATCAGAAAGCAAATCAAAGGGAAAGGGAATAAAGGCAGTGATCCGCGACAGCGTATTTCTGGGTTTGAATACTCATTATTTTGCAGAGCTGGAGACAGGAGAAGAGGTGGAAATCATTCAGGAGTCTGAGATTGATTCCATCATTCCGCCGGGAAGCGACATTGTCCTGACCATCAATACCAATAAGGTCAATGTATTTGATTCCCAATCAACGGCCAGCCTGATGAAGGGGGTAAAAAACAGCACAGTCCTGCCGGCGGGTTTTGAAAGACAGGAGGTGAAGGGATGATCCGGAAAAAACAAGGTGATTTCTGGAGTGCCGTTTCCTGGGGGCTGCTGGTAATATTTCTGGTATTCTTAATTTATCCCATTGGGAAGCTACTCATGGAATCGGTTTATGCAGACGGAAGATTTACACTTGATGCCTTTCATCAGTTTTTCAGCAAATCCTATTACTATAGTTCTATTTTTCAAAGCGTTAAAATAGCGGTCTGCGTTATGATTTCCAGTCTGCTTTTGGGAGTGCCCTTTGCATACTTTTATTCTTTTTATAAGCTGGGGGGACGGAAGGTGCTTTTTGTACTTTGCCTTCTCTGCACCATGTCAGCTCCTTTTATAGGCGCTTATGCCTGGATTTTACTCATGGGGAATTCTGGGCTGATCACAGGATTTTTAAAATCAATTGGATTTTCCGGGGTTTCCATCTATGGTTTTGGCGGAATTGTGTTTGTGCAGACCTTAAAACTGTTTCCGCTGGTGGTGATCTACATGAACGGAGCATTCCGGGATATTGATAATTCCCTATTGGAAGCAGCGGAAAGCATGGGCTGTAAAGGAATTGACCGGTTTAAGCGGGTAATCATGGCCCTGACCATGCCCACCATTCTGGCGGCGGCCCTGCTGGTTTTTATGAGATCTTTTGCGGACTTTGGGACGCCGGTGCTGATTGGAAGGGGATACAGCACATTTCCTGTCCTGATTTTCAACCAGTACCTTGGTGAAAATGGAACCAATTATCATTTTGCAGCTGCAATCAGTGTGATAGCTGTGCTGGTGACAGCGGTCATATTCCTGATCCAGAAGACGGCGTCCAACCGGTTTAAATTTACCATAAACGCTCTTCATCCCGTTGAACCAAAGACTGCCACCGGGTTCTCCAATGTTATGATGCACGCATACTGCTACCTTCTTGTGGGCATTTCATTGCTGCCGCAGATTTACATAGTGAACATGTCTTTCAGAAATTATAAAAACAGTATTTTAAAACCAGGTTATTCTCTGGTCAATTATCAGAAAGCAATGGAAAAAATGCTGTTCAGGTCTATTGGAAACACCATGATTGTCAGTATTGTGACGTTAGCGGTAATTATTGTCATTGCAGTTTTAATTGCTTATCTGGTGGTGAGGCGCAGTAATTTCTTAAACAATGCCATTGATACCATATCCATGCTCCCTTACATCATGCCAGGAGCGGTGATTGGTATTGCCATGGTTGTGGCATTTTCCAAAAAGCCGTTTACACTTACCGGAACACTGGTCATCATGATCATTGCCCTGGCAGTACGGAGAATGCCTTTTACCAGCCGTTCCGCAACCGCGGCCATGATGAAGATCCCGGTGAGCATTGAAGAAGCGGCCTTAAACCTGGGGGCTCCCAAGGTGTCTGCATTCATAAAGATCACAGTACCGTTAATGTCCAGCGGAATCATATCAGGGGCGGTTTTAAGCTTTGTATCAATTATTACGGAGATGTCCTCAGGGGTGATTCTGTATAACAACCGGACCATAACCCTGACCATCAGTACCTATTCTGCAATCAGCAGCGGTATTTACGGGGTGGCGGCAGTATTTGCAACAATTACAATGGTGCTGAC
>JAEWRS010000334.1 GCA_023398855.1 Bacillota bacterium | reverse complement strand
CACCCATACCGTATGAATCCCCATAATATAAGCAGCATCCCGGTAATAATATGCAGAATCCTTTCTATTGATCTGCCCTATTTTACCTCCAAGGGCATACACACTGATTGCAGCATAGACAGACCCTTCTGCCCTTTTACAAATTAAATTCACGATATTCCTTAATTCATCTATATGATAATGTCTTTTTACAAATCTGCCGGTTGACTGAAATTTTTCAGAAGCTGGATACGTCTCCTGAATCCTCTTTATGGCTTCATAAAATGTCAATTCCTGAAGATGCACATTCAAACCATTTATTATTTTAAAGGGCTGCAGTATCTGTTCCGCTTCTTTGGCCGAACCGCAAAACAGACCGCGTCCGTAAATCCCCATTCCTTCAATCTGTGAATGATACAAACTGGCATTCACAGTAATTCTGTAATCCAAACCATCAAGCCATTCCTGCCATATCTGCAGAAATTGTACCATATCACCGGAAGAAGCATCCGAACATTCCAACTCAACCAGGGTCACACCAGGAATTTTGGGAGGAAGCTTAAAAACCATTGAAGTCACTATTCCAAAGTTGCCGCCGCCCCCGCCTCGGCAGGCCCAAAACAGATCAGGGTTATTCCTTTCGTTTGCAGTCAGAACATTGCCTTGAGCATTAACCATTTCCAGTTCTGTTAAGCTGTCACATCCCAGGCCCATATACCGGCTAAGATATCCCCAGCCACCTCCTAATGTATATCCTGTTACGCCCACAGTAGGGCAGGTTCCTCCTGGAAACGGATATCCTTCTTCTCCTAAATACGCATATACTTCACGGTTGCTTACTCCACACTGGATGGCAACCGTTTGGTTTACCTCGTCAAGGCTTATTTTTTTCATCGGACTGACATCAATAACCATTACTTTGTCACCTGTTGAATAGCCTTGATAGTGATGTCCTCCCGATCTGATCCGAATTGGCACATCATGCTGCCTTGACCAGCAAACCGCATTCTTAATATCCTGAATGGTAAAGCAATATATTATAATACAGGGGAATTTTTGAATTGCCCTGTTCCATTCCTGCCTTGCAAGTTCATATTCCTTTTGACAGGGCGTAACAATTTTTCCTGTCAATTTCACAACATCTGAGCACATTTTAATTACTTACTCTTTCTCAATTATCCTTATATTTATAATATATGATAAAAGTCATATTAGGATAATTGAGTAAAAAGGAAGTGGGAAGCAACCACAAATCTAACGCTTTTTGGCCTTCTGGGAAAATTTATTATAGCCTCTTTTTTCTTTTAATGCTCCGTCTGCCGTCATTCTATATTTTTTTTGTGCTGACTCATCGTGTTTCAGTGAAGCAGACATTGGCTTTGAAGGCCTGGTTTGAGCCTTCGCTGTTCTTGCTGTATCTTTTCTTGGCCGCACCACCTTTAATGCCGGGAAATTATTTAATAAGGGGTAGGGATGATCTTTTATTTCAGTTAATCTTTTACCAATCAGCTTTTCAATATCGTTAAGCTGCCCTTTTTCATCAAAATCACAGAAAGATATCGCTGTTCCCCCCAGTCCTGCCCTGCCTGTCCGGCCAATCCGATGAACATACGTCTCTGGTGTATCTGGCAGATCGTAATTAATAACATGGGTCAGTTCATCTATATCGATTCCTCTTGCTGCGATATCAGTAGCAAGGAGAATACGCAATGTTTTATCTTTAAAGCTGTTTAATGCTCTTTGCCGTGCTCCCTGTGATTTATCACCATGAATGGCCTGGGCAATAACGTTATTCCTTGATAATTGTTTCATGAGCCGGTCCGCACCATGTTTGGTGCGGGTAAACACCAATGCAGAGGTAATGTCTTTATCCTTTAATATGTGAAGCAGTAAATCTTTTTTATTGCTTTTATCAACAAAGTACAAATACTGCTCAATCGTATCTACGGTTGAAGACACCGGACTGATTTCAACCTTTACAGGTGTCTTCAAAATGGTGCCCGCCAGTTTGGCGATGTCCGGAGGCATGGTAGCTGAAAAAAGTAATGTTTGTTTCTTAACAGGGATCTTTGCAATGATCTTTCTGACATCATGAATGAATCCCATATCCAGCATCCGGTCTGCTTCATCCAGTATAAATATTTCAATATGTTCAATATTTACAACCTTTTGATCAATTAAGTCCAGAAGTCTTCCCGGTGTTGCCACAAGGATATCTACCTTTTGCTTTAATTTCTCCTCCTGCGGCTTTTGGGATACTCCCCCAAAGACTACACAGCTATTTAGATCGGTGAATGTTCCATAAGTATTAAAGCTTTCATAAATCTGCATTGCCAGCTCTCTGGTCGGCGTTACAATCAGTGCTCTTATCTTATGTTTTGCCCGGTGAGACACGGCTGCCTGGCTGAGCAGCTGAATCGTTGGTATAGCAAATGCAGCTGTCTTACCAGTGCCGGTCTGGGCACAACCAAGTAAATCTCTTCCACTTAACACAACTGGTATTGCCTTTTCCTGTATTGGTGTCGGAATATCGTAGCCTTCCTTTTCCAGAGCCTTTATAATATCAGGCATTATGTCTAAATCTTTAAATTGCATAAATTCTCCTTTTAGTCTTTTTGTATTTGTAATAAAACGTTATCTCATAAAGCGATTCATCATGAAATGTTCTTATATAATTGCAAAGATTCCCATGATTCTCCAAACCTGGGCAGTCTTCAGGGAATATTACCATTAATCAACCATGTCATTCTGGAACCTGGAAAGATGTTCGTAGGGCAGAATCAGCCTCCCTCTGTACAGGCCGCAGCCATCGTTAATTAATGAATTATTCACTGCCGAAAACATATTAACATCCAGCTTGGATAATTCAAGCTGCTGCAACAGGATGCCTCTTTCATATGCATCATCAAAATAAATATTATCTCCTTTGGGAACTGCATCCCGTTTAGCTCTCTCAATTTCCTGCCGCTTTTCGTAACCCAGATGATTCGCCGGCCCTATTTCAGCAAAATCGTCCATTTCTTTCGTGCGAAGCTGTACTTCCACATAACAGCGTGTAATGTTATCATAAAATGTTATATGCAGTGACCGATAACCACTGAACTCCGGATTAGCAACATAATCTCTATAATAGGGACTGATGCTCTCTTTTAATAACGGCGATCTTTTCTGACCTTCAAGAGAAGAAATTTCTGCAGTAAATCCCCGTTCTTCCATGAAACCCAATAACTGGTTGGCAACATCATACAAATATTTTTGTTCCTCTTGCGCAATACTTTCCCCTTCCTTCAGATGACATTTGGGCAGAGAGATCACAATTCTGTATGCGATCAGATCCCTGAAACAGCTTAACATGTTTTTCAGTTCAGGAAGAGAAGGATAATTGCCATGTTTCCTATAGTACTCGTAAATATATTCCACAATATATCCGTTGAATTTTGCTTCTGCGCGTATCAGAGATTTTATCCGGCCCTTGAACGTAAATGCAAGAAAAGGATATTCATTTGCCATATATTTATAGAATTCGCGAATTCGCTGAGACTGTAAAGTCAGAAATTCGTTGTGCTTTAGAAGTTCCGCAATTTGAAGCAGAAAGTTGCAGTGTACCAGATCAATAGGATTATGAGTTTCTTTTGACGACTGTTTCAAATCTTCCGCATATCTGTGTATAATCTTAAGAACCGTATCACCTGAGTATAGATAGTCATTTAACTTTTTCATTATCATTTACCGCATCTGCTCCTTCCTATACAGACGTTCTTTCCTTTCCTTAGTGTATGATTATTTATCGGAAAATTAATCAGAACCTCATAATAACTGACTTTAAATTTCTGGATTCAACATTTTTTACATGGGTATAAAATGCCTAATTCCAATAGTATCATATAAATCGAATAATCTCCATCGGTTTTCGACGGACCAGCCAAAGCAAATCTTGGGATTTGTACCAAAATTGCCGAAAAAAGACTTAAAAACAGAGCTTCAATCTCTGCTTTTAAGTCTTCCATATTAATCTGTCATCTTCTGACAGGTATTTTCTAATTCGTCATGAATCACATAAGCTACACCTTTTGCTTCCAAGACTGAATCTTCTTTTAAAACTTTCGTACTATACTTCCAATCTTCAGGTAATCTAAGCTTAGATCCCTTAAAAATAGATTTCTGCAAAATATTCGTGTTCCATGTCATCATGAAGTAATGCAAAGCGAAATTTAACAGAGAGAATGGGATTGACCAGTTTAAAATGGCAGCAAATTAATTCCAGATATTCCGTCAGGCCGGACTCTTTTCCCCAGAAACCGATGTACTGATATTTCCCGGATAAACAATGTTTTGATGCCCTGCCGGTCAATACCATGGAATCCATGGAATCATGTAACGTATCAGTTGCAAAGACAGGACTAAGTATGGATAGTCCGACGGTTTGATTGTCGGCCGTTAATTTCCCCTCCTCATTCACAACATATGTAACCCATTGTTCAAAAGCTTCTATTCCATTAGACTTTGGACCGCAGTCATTATGAAACAGGTCCTTAAGGTTCACTTGATAAATGGTGACATCCAGATCTTTTTCAGCAGTCACATTTGTAAATGTGTAATCATTTTCAAATACACTGATCTTTCTCAGCACATTTGTCATTTCTTCTGTATACACACTGAGCTTTTCAAGCAGACTGCGGCGTTCTTCAATAAGCTGATGCTGTTCCTCTATCATTGCCAGATACTCTCCGATACTTTCATGTGCGATTTTGTCCCTCATCTGCTCCAGGGGTATTTCAAGATATTTACCAACCAGCAGCATCTCTAAAACATCCAGGTGCTCCAACGAATAGTATCTGTATCCACTCTCCTTGTCCACAATCGGCTTTAATAAATCCTTGCGGTCATAATACCGTAAAGTATCCAGTGATATTCCATATAAATTGCATACCTGACCAATCCTTAACAAATTTTTCATAGGGCCTCCCAAATGATGAGTCTTGACTCTAGAGCCGCTCTATGGTTTATGATGAGTATATCCAGATAAGAGAATTTTGTAAAGGAGTATAGGTCATGTCACAAATTAGCATAGAAACATATGAGGATCAATATTTTAAGAGCATGGTTGACCTTGTCGTAAGTTCTTTTGAGAGTAAATTTTGCTGCAGACAAACACTGACACAGGAGGACATCAAGAATATTCTTTATATCATGTGGGATGTAAAGGCAGGGGATCATGGTTATCTGCACTACGTGGCCAAAGAGGAGGATCTGGTGGTTGGAGTTGTTTTGGTCCAGTGTGGGGAGATTCGGGAAAGTCACAAAAAGATACCCATCTTTCAGCTCTTCTGCCAATACGGTTTTTTTAATATCCTGCTTCTGATATACAAGTTAACTGTTTTGGAAATATACAAGCCAGAAGACTGCTATATCGAACATATTGCTGTGGCTGAAGCCTTAAGGGGCAGGGGGATAGGAGAAAAGCTTATCACTCACGCCGAAAAAGAGCTTAAGGACAGGGGCTTTTCTACCCTGTCCCTGGCAGTTGCAAAAGGTAACCCGGCAAAGCATTTGTATGACCGTGCCGGCTTTCAAGAGATCGCTTCAGTCAGCAGCCGTAATAAGGAATTTTTTACAGGAATAAGGCAATGGTTCTTTATGCGGAAAAAGCTAATATAGTTTCTTTATCCGATTATTTTCCTGATTGGGTGCCGTACAACCGTTTTAAGTTTACCCGCTACGCATCGCCTTGGGTCAGATAAGTAGATTTCATGATGGTAACGAGTATCAGTAATATCAGGTTCATAGCCATGCTGTCTGGCATACTCATGCATGGCTTCAATTGTTTGCGGTTCATCATCATAAGAACCAGCATGCATACACTGTACACATTCTCCTTCATCATAAGCAAAGAATGCAACCTTGGAAAAATCGGTTTTCTTTTTTCTTGTCGCTTCTTCTACTGCCCAATCAAAGTCTTCCCTTGTAACAAAATCAGGAAGCCGGATCACCGAAATAAAGTTGAAATTTTCTTTGTGATTATAATCGATTCCAACCATTCCATCCTGCCACCAAAAGCCCTCTAAGGGTGGCACCACATACGGAAAATACCCATCAATCTTATGGCTGCCCTTATCACTCATCTTAATGGTAAACGCAAGTCCATACAGTAATCCAATATATGCCTGATATTCACCCTTATCATCATTTGGATTCCCTTTGCCGCGAACTGCAATATAATTCATTGCCGGTACCGTAACAATGCCAGGCTTCTTCGGCGGCAGATAAAGTTCTATATATTCCTTTTTAAAATCATATGCCATAACATTACCCTCTTTTTTTAGTGTGCATTACATTTATTCCTCTGAAAAAGAACCAATCTCAATTAAATTCCCCTCCGGGTCAGCAATGTAGCAGGTGCGCTGCCCCCACGGCTCTGTTGTTGGCGGCATCACGGCCTGCGCACCCAATTCCACCAATGCTTTAAATGTATTGTCAACCTCAGCATAATTGGAAACAGATAATGCGATTTCATAATGACCATTTAAACCTTTTACGTAAGAAAAACTTCTGCCAGTCATTTTCTCAAAATCTGATTTTCTATAGAGCAGAAAAAGCGTACCATCCTTTTCTAAAAACACATTTGATGTGTTTTCATCCTCTTTGATTTCAAACCCAAGCACATCACGGTAAAACCGGACCATTGCCGGCATATCGTCTACCATAATTCCAAATCCATCTAATTTCATTTTTCACCACCCCTTAGCTGTTCTATTAGTCCTGGAAATTTTTTCTCACTAGGTATTTCATTGGTAACATAGTCTCCATTATAAAACAGTGCAAAATTTGTCCATGCAACCGGGACACTCTGTGCTTTTTGTCTGCTGTCGATTTTAATTGCTGTAAGCTGTACATTATTTTTTACAGCACACTGCTCTAGCATTGGCACATATTTTGCTGTGAAAGGACATCCGTTTGTATAGTATACAGAAAAACCTTTTAAATCATTTCTTGGTGTTTTAGCACATTCTTTCCACTTAGGAATCTGTGCCTGAGGCGTAAAGGGTAAATATAGCAGTTCAAAGAATGGAGCCGCAGTGTCTGCAAGCCGGAATCCCTTATGTGCAAGATAATTTGGATCTGATAAAAATGGTTTCTTCGTGGCGGAGGAAATAACTGTAATTCCTGCTTTTCCTTTCTGCCTGGCATCCTGAATACACCGCTCCAGCAAATCATTTGCGTATCCATGCCCTTTGCATGATCCGGAAACCCAGAAACAATTAATATGCATATAATTATCTGCCTGTATAGGAACCCACGCATTTTCGGCAGGAATATACTCAATGAAGCACTTTCCCCGAATATCTGCTTTTAAAAACACAAGACCTTCCTGCATCCGGGCTCTGAGCCACTCTTTTTTAGAAATGACCTGAGAGTCTTTATTGCTTGATATGGCACAGCAGATATGCTCCTTTTCTATATTTTCCTGGGTAAGCTGTATATACTCCATCATGAATACCTCTCCTTCATTCTTTCTATTATTTGCTGTATTTCATTTCTGATGTCCTTAGGTTCCAAAAGCTCCGCCTGCTCTTCAAAGGTCAAAATCCATGTAATGAGATTTTCCTTATCCGTGTAATCCGCTTGAAAGAGCAATGTTCCATCCATCTGTTCTTCAAAACAT
>JAEWRS010000324.1 GCA_023398855.1 Bacillota bacterium | reverse complement strand
ATTGTGCTGAATCCCATTATGGCCATTCCATTTATACTGATGCCTGTCATATCGGGAATCATTCAGTATTTGGCAATTTATTCGGGGCTCTGTCCCATGTACAAAGGTATTCTGGTACCCTGGACGTGTCCGCCCATTATATCAGGATTTTTGATCGGAGGCTGGAGGACGGCTTTGCTGCAGGCAGCAATTCTGACGCTGTCATTCTTCGTTTATCTCCCTTTTATCAGAGTAATTGACAAGATGTATGAAAGGCAGGAAAATCAGGCCCAGGATTGATGATTTCTGCGCAGAGAGAACAGGTGGAAAGATGCAGGAAATGGAACTTATTTGCTTTAGGCTGATCACAGCAGCAGGCGGAGCAAAATCAAACTATATTAAAGCAGTACAAAAAGCAAAGCAAGGAAATTACAAAGAAGCGGAGCAGCTGATCGCAGATGGAGATGAAATGATGAAGCAGGGGCACTTGCCCCATGTGGATTTAATCCAGAGAGAAGCAGCGGGAGAAGCAGTGCCCATGGGACTTATTCTGACTCATGCAGAGGATCAGATGATGAGTGCAGAGATCTTTAAGGTTATGGCAGAAGAGATTATTGATCTTTACAGGAAACTGGAAAGCAGATAAAACGGGAAAAGGCTGCAAAAGCCGGAACGCAGATATATCACGCGTTCCGGCTTTTCTGTTGTTACGTGTTCCAGCCGTGCCACAAGGGGCCTCGTCCTTTTCCCATATTTAAGCCGGCTTTCAAAGCTCCGTTTAAGTAGGCCTTTGCCGCCAGGATGCTGTCTTCCAGTCCCATACCCCTGGCCAGCCCGCAGGCAATGGCAGAAGATAAGGTGCAGCCGGTTCCATGGGTGTTGGGATTGTCAATTCGCTCTCCCGGAAACCAGGTAAGAGTTCCGTTGCGGTATAACACATCATCAGCTCCCTGTGTAATATGACCTCCTTTTAAAAGAAAAGGAACCTGAAAGATGTGGAAAAGCTCCATAACGGCTTCTTCCATCTCTTTTTTTGTGCATATGCGGCGTTTGCTTGTGGATAAAAGTGCTTCTGCCTCTGGTATATTGGGGGTAACCAAAGCAGCCAGGGGAAACAGCCTATTTGTTAAACTCTTAACATCCTGTGGGTTTAACAGAGAATGTCCGCTGGTAGATACCATGACCGGGTCCAGGATCACAGGAGCCTGGTTATACTTTTCCAGCTTTTCCCCAATGGTTTCCATGGAAAGAGAAGTTCCGGCCATGCCGATTTTTATGGCCATTGGCGGAATGTCGGTCAAAACGGCCTCCAGCTGGGCTGCAAGCATTTTCTGGCTGGCTGTTTCCACCAGAAACACTCCAGTGGTATTTTGGGCGACCAGGGCGGTAATCACGCTGGAGCCATAGACACCCAGAGCAGCAGCGGTCTTTAAATCCGCCTGTATTCCTGCGCCCCCGCTGGGATCTGTGCCTGCAATAGTCAGGAAAGAAGGGAGAATCAGACTCATAGGCTCACCACCTTTAAAAGCTGTTCTTTTAAACCATGGACTGCTGCAGTAATATCCTTTTGTCCAAAGATTCCGGAAACCACCGCAGCCCCAGCGATACCGGTTCCTTTCAGGCAGGAAACATTTTGTCCTGTTATTCCTCCGATGGCTGTCACCGGAATGGGAACAGAGCGGCAGATGTCAGACAACTGCTCCAGGGTTAAGGCTGCAGCATCCTTTTTAGTGGTACTTGGGAATATGGCACCTGACCCGATATAATCCGCCCCATCCATAAATGCCTTTTTTGCCTGTTCCGGGCTTTTGGCAGTGACACCTAAAATGCGTTCCGGTCCGATTAACCGGCGGACCTCTGAGGGAGGTACATCATCCTGTCCCACGTGTACGCCGTCTGCCCCGCATGTAAGTGCAATTTCCACGTCATCGTTGATGAGGAAGGGGATACCGTAATGCCTGGTAAGCTCCCGGACAATAAGGGCTTCCTCCAGAAAGGCTCTTTTGTCCAGGCCCTTTTCCCGGAGCTGGAGAAGAGTTATTCCGGCAGAAAGGGCTTCTTCAATTTGTTCAGTCAGTGTCTTCTCTCCTGTAAATCTCCTGTCAGTTACAGCATACAGGAAAAGCATGTCCTTACGAAATTTCAATCTTTATTCCTCCTTTTACCATGTTTTCATCCAGAAGGCTTACCTCGTCCAGAAAGCAGCAGTGGAAGCTGCCTGTGCCGCCTGAGTTTTTTTTCACTCTTTTTTCCGCCAACTCCCCGCTTAAACCGGCAGCGGCCGTGGCAAGAGCGGCCGCCTGGAACATGACTGGCTGTGAAGAGGCAGTACCGGCGGCAGCACAATAGGCGGCAATGATTCCATCCAGCATGCAGCCGCTTCCAGTGATCCGGGCCATTTGGGGACAGCCGTTTCTGATAAGCCAGGCTTCCTTTCCGTCTGAAACAATATCAATGACCCCTGTCATGACGGTCACAGCACCGGTTGCAGCACTTAAGGCCCTGGCTGTTTCCTTAAGAGCTTCCAGGGTTTCTTCCCTTATTTCATCAGTAAAGGAAGCGTCAACTCCCCGGGGTGAGGAAACAGGGCTGTTTTCTTTATGTATGGTTATCCCGGTCAGTTCCTTTAACAGAACCCGAAGCTCCGAGGCGTTTCCCCTGATAACAGTTATTTTTACGTTCCTTACAAGTGAAAGGGCTGTCTGGGTCCGGTACCTGGAGGCGCCGATTCCAACCGGGTCAAAGATGACAGGGAGGTTTAACCGGTTTGCCTCCTGCCCGGCCTTTTTCATTGCTGCAATTGCATTCTCTTTGGGTGTTCCCATGTTTAAGAGAAGGGCGTCTGATAAGGCAGTTATTTCCGAAACCTCTTCCAGGCTGTCCGCCATAATGGGGGAACCGCCACAGGCCAGAATAATATTTGCAACATCTGTGGCAGTAACATAATTGGTAATACAGTGGATGACAGGCCGTTTTGTTCTCACCAGCCCGGTGAGAGATACATTGATTTTTAAGTCCACTTCCAGTTCCTCCTATTCATTGATGAGCCGCTCAAAATAGGAAAACAGACCAAGTCGGCGCAGCATTGCCAGCAGACTGGCTGCCAGTATGGTTCCAGCCAGGGTGCTCATAAGAAATGGAACCACAAAGAAAAATACAGCCACCTCTTTTCCCATGAGTAACACGGCCACCGGATAACAGAGCAATCCACCCATGAGCCCTGTGCCGATCACTTCCCCAAGATAAGCGGGCAAAAGCTTCCCGGTTTTTTGAAACAGATAAGCACCGAGAAATGCACCGGCCATGCTTCCCGGAAAGGCCAGTAAGCTTCCTGTCCCCATGAGATTCCGTATGAGAGAAGTACAAAAGGCCATGGAAACGCCGTATACTGGTCCTAAAAATACTCCTGCCAAAACGTTTGCCAGATGCTGTGCCGGAAAGCATTTGGACGCCCCCACTGGAACGGAAAAACCAGAGAGGGCTACGGTAAGAGCTGTGAGCATTCCGCTGATCACCAACTTTTTAACCCGTATTTTGGAACCTGCAGAAGAACTGCTGTAAGTTGTTGATGGTATTTGATCATTCATGAAAGCGCCTCCTGTTTGTGTTATTCATCAAAAATAGTTACAATTTCCCCGTCAAGAATCCTGTTCATATTTTTCATGGCGCAGAAATTGCCGCACATGGAGCAGGTATCTTCCTTTTCCGGTTTTGACATGGCCCGGTAGCGTCTGGCTTTTTCCGGATCAATGGCAAGCTGGAACATGGATTCCCAATCCAAACGTTTTCTGGCGTCGCTCATCTGATGATCCCAATCCCTTGCCCCCTTGATCCCCTTTGCAAGATCAGCCGCATGAGCAGCGATCCGGGCAGCAATGATCCCTTCTTTTACATCCGCTTCATCCGGCAGCTTTAAATGCTCCGCAGGAGTTACATAGCAGAGAAAGGCCGCTCCGGCAGCAGCGGCTATGGCCCCTCCTATGGCTGCTGTGATATGGTCATAGCCAGGTGCAATATCAGTGACAAGAGGCCCCAGAACATAAAAAGGTGCTCCCTTGCAAATGGTCTGCTGGATTTTCATGTTGGCTGCAATCTGGTCTAAGGGCATGTGGCCGGGACCTTCAATAATTACCTGCACATCCCTTTCCCAGGCTTTCCTTGTCAGCTCCCCAAGAGTCACCAGCTCCTCCACCTGGGATATATCCGATGCGTCCTCCAGACAACCCGGACGGCAGGCATCTCCAAGGCTTAAGGTCACGTCATGCTTCTGACAGATTTCCAGAATGCGGTCGTAATGCTCATAAAAGGGATTTTCCTCTCCGGTCATTTCCATCCAGGCAAAGATAATAGAGCCTCCCCTTGAAACGATGTTAGTCAGCCGCTTTGCTTCCTTAAATCTCTTGGCAGTCTGCCTGTTGATCCCCACGTGAATGGTCATAAAGTCCACCCCGTCTTCCGCGTGCATTTCCACGATCCGGATCCATTCTTTGGCAGTGATTTCCCGAAGGGGCTTGTGGTAATAAACCACTGCATCATAAATGGGGACAGTACCAATCATGGCCGGGCATTCCCGGGTCAGCTTTCTGCGGAATTTTTGGGTATCACCAAAGGAGCTTAGATCCATAATGGATTCTGCTCCCATATGTACTGCGTCCTTTACTTTTTGAAGCTCCATTTCTAAGTCATTCAAATCCCTGGAGGTCCCAAGATTCACGTTGATCTTTGTCCTCAGCATGGATCCGATTCCGTTAGGCTTTAAACAGGTGTGGCTTTTGTTGGCAGGAATGACCACCTTTCCCTGGGCCACCAGCTCCCGAAGCTTTTCCGGCTCCCATTGTTCCTGCCCGGCCACTGCCATCAGTTCCTTTGTGAGAATGCCTTTTCTTGCGGCATCCATTTGTGTGGTGTAATTCATGTTTGTTCCTCCATTTTCTCGAACGGAGGGATTGTAAGGGCTTTTGGTAAAGAACAAGAAAAAGAGCCCATACCAACAGGTATAGGCTCGGAAATATACAATCATCCCATATGAATCCCTACGTTGGCATTACCCAAATCAGGTTATAAAGGTCGAAGTTGATTACTTCCTCTCAGCCCGCCTACGAGCTCCCTCTTGTGGCACTAGTGTAGCATTCCCCCTCCTCCTTGTCAAGGAAAACATCCCTTACAGGCAATCAGCCGGATATGGCGGACTTCATTTCCTTTACGTAGTCGCAGACAGGCTCAACACAGTCTTTTCCATACTTTGCGGCAATTTTTACAATGGCACTGCCCACAATGACGCCGTCCGCATGTTTGCTCATCTCCCTGGCCTGCTCTTTGGTGGAGATTCCAAAGCCGATGGCGCAGGGAATATCTTTTGCCTCCTTTACGAAGGAAATCATTTCGCCAATGTCGGTATTGATTTCCGATCTGACCCCGGTCACGCCCATGGAGGAAACGCAGTAAATAAATCCTTCCGATCCGGATGCAATGGTCCGTATCCGCTCCTTGGAAGTGGGAGCGATGAGGGAAATCAGTTCGACTCCGTACTTTCTGCAGTAGGGCAGCAGTTCCTCTCTTTCCTCATAGGGCATATCCGGTACGATCAGGGCGTCAATACCGCACTCAGCCGCATTTTTTAAGAATCGTTCGCTACCATACACGAAAACCGGATTGATATAAGTCATAAAAGCCAGTGGAACATCGGTTTTTTTGCGTATCCGTTTTACGGTTTCGAAAAGCTTATCCGTGGTAGTTCCTGACGCCAAAGCCCGCATATCGGCTTCCTGGATCACGATCCCCTCTGCGATTGGGTCAGAAAAGGGGATTCCAAGCTCGATCAAATCCGCTCCGGCCTCGGCCATGGCAGGAACCAGCTCTTCGGTGGTGGCAAGGTC
>JAEWRS010000262.1 GCA_023398855.1 Bacillota bacterium | reverse complement strand
TTACGAGAGAAGAAGAGAATAAACTGAGAAAGACCTGTGCCAGGCTTGAGGAACTGATCCGGCAATATGAGATTGAAACCATTGTCCTTGGGTATCCTAAGAATATGAATAACTCAGCAGGCGACCGGGCTGAGAAAACAGAACAGTTTAAAGAGATGCTTATCAGACGGACAGGACTTCCTGTTATCCTTTGGGATGAGAGGCTTACAACTGTTGCATCGGAGAGAATATTATAGGAAAGCGGCGTGAGGCGGGAAAACCGCAAGGCAGTCATTGATCAGGTGGCAGCAGGGCTGATTCTGCAGGGCTATCTGGACAGCTTACCGACAGGAGACAGGAATGAACAGTGAGGAATTGAAAATCACCCTGACAACGGATACAGGGGAAGACGTGGATTTTTACGTTCTGGAAGAGACCAGAATCAATGGAATGAATTATCTGCTGGTTACTGATGCAGCAGATGATGAAGATGAAGGAGAATGTTACATCTTAAAGGATTTGTCAAAGCAGGAAGAGTCTCAGGCTTTGTATGAATTTGTAGAGGATGATAACGAGATAGATTATTTATTTAAGATATTTTCCGAACTGCTGGACGGAGCAGACGTGGATATTGAAATTTGAAAGAAGAACATCTTTCATGATGGTGTGTAATTGAGGGACTGTCACATGAAACAGGAAGTTTTTAAGAATATGCTTCGAGAGAAAGGACTCAAGGTGACCAACCAGCGTATGCTGGTGCTGGAACTCATGGCAGAGCGCCCCGGGCAGCATCTGACTGCGGAAGAGATCTATGATCTGGCCAGGCAGAATTACCCGGAGATTGGGCTTGCCACGGTTTACAGGACTGTGCAGGTACTGGTGGATTTATCAGTAATCGATAAGGTCAGTTTTGATGATGGATTTGCCCGCTATGAATTAGGGGGCTTAGATCGTGAGTCCAGACACCACCACCACCACGCAATTTGCAATCGATGCGGAAACGTATTTTCCTTTCAAGGCGATTTACTGGATACGCTGGAGCAGGCTCTCCTTGACCGGTCAGATTTTCTTGTGACCGATCATGAAGTGAAGCTGTACGGGTATTGCAGGGAATGCCGGGAGGCAATGGAAGAAGAACAGGACGGAAAATAATAACATGGAGGTAAAATATTGAAAAAACAAGACAGTAATGCAAAGATTAAAATCATTCCCTTAGGAGGAATGGAGCAGATTGGTATGAATATCACTGCTTTTGAATGTGAAGACAGTATCATTGTTGTGGACTGCGGACTTGCATTCCCTACAGATGATATGCTTGGAATCGATCTGGTAATACCGGATGTTTCTTACCTGAAACAGAACATTGACAAGGTAAAGGGATTTCTTATCACCCATGGACACGAGGATCACATTGGTGCCCTTCCCTATATCTTAAGGGATATCAATGTGCCGGTATATGGAACTAAGCTGACCATAGCCCTGATTGAGAATAAGCTGAAAGAACATAATCTGCTGAAGAACACCAAGAGAAAGGTGATCAAGCACGGACAGTCCGTTAATTTAGGCTGTTTCCGTATTGAATTTATTAAAACAAACCACAGCATCGCCGATGCTTCCGCACTTGCCATATTCTCTCCGGCAGGCGTGATCCTGCATACAGGCGATTTTAAGATTGACTATACTCCCGTATTCGGGGAACCAGCTGATCTGGAGCGTTTTGCAGAGCTTGGCAAAAAAGGAGTTCTTGCCATGATGTGTGACAGCACCAATGCCATCAGGCCAGGGTTTACTCCTTCGGAAAAGACCGTGGGTAAAACCTTTGACAACATTTTTGCTGACCATAAGAATAACCGCATTCTTGTAGCCACCTTTGCATCCAATGTTGACCGGGTGCAGCAGGTCATCAATTCTGCTGCCAAGTACGGACGTAAGGCAGTGGTAGAGGGACGCAGCATGGTAAATGTGATCGGTACGGCCAGTGAACTGGGGTACATTAATATTCCGGACGGAACGCTCATTGATATTGACCAGTTAAAAAATTATCCCGATGAGCAGACAGTGCTGATCACCACGGGAAGCCAGGGAGAATCTATGGCTGCTCTATCCCGTATGGCCAGTAGCACCCATAAGAAGATTTCCATTAAACCAACCGATGTGGTGATTTTAAGCTCCCATCCGATTCCTGGTAATGAAAAGGCTGTCTCAAAGGTCATTAATGAACTTTCTATGAAGGGAGCAGAGGTAATCAGCGACGACACTCATGTATCAGGACATGCCTGTCAGGAGGAGATCAAGCTGATGTATGCCCTGGTCCGCCCCAAATATGCTATTCCGGTCCATGGTGAATACCGCCATATCATGGCTCAGAGAAATCTGGTTCAGGCTATGGGAATACCAAAGGAGAATGTGGTAGTTATGTCCTCCGGCGATGTGGTGGAGTTAGGACAGGAATCCTGGAAGGTGGTTGACCACGTACAGGCAGGAGGAATCCTGGTAGACGGTCTTGGCGTGGGAGATGTGGGAAATATTGTTTTAAGAGACAGGCAGAATCTGGCTCAGAACGGAATTATTGTGGTAGTTCTGACCCTGGAAAAATATTCCAACCAGCTTTTGGCAGGGCCGGACATCGTATCCAGAGGATTTGTATATGTACGTGAGTCAGAGGACTTAATGGAGCAGGCCAGAAAAATTGTTAACGATGCCGTTGCTGATTGCCTGGACCGCCATGTCAATGACTGGGGAAAGATTAAGAACGTGATACGGGATAGTCTGAGCGACTTTTTATGGAAACGCATGAAGCGGAATCCTATGATTTTGCCGATCATCATGGAAGTATAGAACAGGTACTGGCAACATATCCTGAGGCCCAGTTTTGATGGAGAGTTGCGAGAAGTCAATGGGATGTTCCCAATCCGCTTTGCTGTTTGCTCACAGTGTGCCCTGCTTACCGGGCGGTAATAATGAAGCACCCTTCGGGTATACCTTTATGCCCTGTGAAGCGGGCGGTAATAATGAAACACCCTTCGGGTATACCTTTATGCCCTGTAAAGCGGGCGGTAATAATGAAACACCCTTCGGGTATACCTTTATGCCCTGTGAAGCGGGCGGTAATAATGAAAGGAATGCAGGATATGAGCCGGGCAACGAAAGAAATTAATAAAATAACAGGAGCAGTCATAGGGATTTCCAGCAGACTTATTATCCTGGCCCTGGTGATTCTTTTGCTTTATGAGGGAGTCACCAGAGGGTATGAGTTTGGCCATGAAATATTCTACGCTTCTGCAATGGAAAAAGAGCCGGGACGGAACAAGGAAATAACTGTAAGTGAGGGAACCTCTGTGCCCCAGGCAGCAAAACTGTTAAAGGATAAAGGTTTGATTGCCAATGAGTACTCCTTTATTATACAGGCAGAGTTTTTTGATTATACGGTAAATCCGGGAGAATATACCTTCAACACTTCCATGACCTCCAAGGAGATCCTTCAGATGATGAATGAGAATACAGGGGAAAAGGAAGAAAAAAAATGATTGTAAATGACAGGATTACGGAATATATCAAGTCTCTGGAAACCGATAGAAGCCTGCTCCTATCAAAAATCGGTAAAAGGGCGCGTCAGGAAGGTGTTCCAATTATCAGGGAAGAGACCGCCGCCTTTCTTCAGACCATGACGGCAGCCATGAGGCCAAAAACCATTTTAGAGGTGGGAACAGCAGTAGGCTACTCCACTCTTTTAATGGCAGAGGCCATGCCCCCTGACTGCCATATTACCACCATAGAAAAATATGAAAAAAGAATCCCCCAGGCCAGAGATAATTTCAAAGAGGCCGGAGAGGCTGAGCGGATCACCTTGCTAGAGGGAGATGCACAGGAAATATTAAAGGGGCTGTCCGGCCCCTTTGATCTTGTTTTTATGGATGCAGCTAAGGGACAGTATCTACTGTGGCTTCCCAGGATACTGGAGATCATGAAAACCGGTGGAATGCTGATTTCTGATAATGTCCTTCAGGATGGGGATATTATTGAATCCCGTTATGTGGTGGAACGCCGGAACAGGACCATTCACGGAAGAATGCGGGAATATCTGTATGAACTAAAGCATTCTGAGCGTCTGACCACATCCGTCGTCCCCATTGGTGACGGCATTACCGTCAGCATCTTAAAATAGGTCATATCATGCAGGCGGCAGCGTATGCAGGAATGGACCAGGGATATTTAGAAAGACAGTTGTTCGGCGGGCAGAAGCCAGCCGGACTTTCGTAATTTATCAGGATATTAATACGTGAGAGGAGTTTTATGAGAAAGACCGAACTATTGATCCCGGCGGGCAGCCTGGAGGTATTGAAAATTGCAGTTATTTACGGTGCAGATGCAGTCTATATCGGAGGAGAAGCCTTTGGACTTCGCGCCAAGGCTAAGAATTTTACAAAGGAGGAGATCCGGGAAGGGATTTCCTTTGCTCATGAAAAAGGGGTCAAGGTCTATATTACGGCTAATATTCTGGCTCATAATGACGATCTGGCCGGAGTAGAAGAGTATTTTGAAGAATTAAAGGAAACAGGCCCTGACGCCCTGATTATTTCCGATCCGGGGGTATTTGAGATTGCGAAGCGGATTTTACCGGATATGGAAATCCATATCAGTACCCAGGCCAATAATACTAATTACGGGACTTATCTGTTCTGGCACCGGCTGGGTGCCAAGAGGGTAGTTTCCGCCCGGGAGCTTTCTCTGGCTGAGATCAAGGAAATAAGAAGTCACATACCAGAGGACATGGAGATTGAAAGCTTTATTCACGGGGCCATGTGTATCTCTTATTCCGGTCGCTGTCTTTTAAGTAACTTCATGACAGGAAGAGATGCAAATCAGGGAGCCTGCACCCACCCCTGCCGTTGGAAATATTCCATTGTTGAGGAACAACGTCCGGGAGAATACATGCCTGTTTATGAAAACGAACGGGGAACTTATATTTTTAACTCCAAGGATTTGTGTATGATTGAGCATATTCCGGAAATGATGGATGCGGGAATTGACAGCTTTAAGATTGAAGGACGGATGAAAACCGCTCTTTACGTAGCGGCTGTGGCAAGAACCTACCGGAAGGCCATTGATGACTATAATAAGGATCCAAAGCTTTATCAGGCCAACATGGAGTGGTACCGGTCTGAAATCGGCAAATGCACTTACAGGGAATTTACCACTGGCTTTTACTTTGGAAAGGCTGATTCCTCAACTCAGATTTATGATAACAACACTTATGTAAAAAATTACACGTATCTGGGAACTGTTGAAGTGTTAGATGAAAGAGGCTTTGCACGGATCCAGCAGAAAAATAAGTTTACTGTGGGCGAAATGATTGAGGTGATGAAGCCTGACGGACAGAACCAGGAAGCTCTTGTAAAAGCCATCTATGATGATGAGGGCAGGTTACAGGAAAGTGCTCCTCATTCCAGGCAGATTCTTTTTGTTGATTTAAGTGTTGATGTGGAGCCTTATGACATTTTGCGCCGCAGTGAGATGCAAACAGTATTGTAGTGCAATAAGAAATGCAAACGAATTAGTTTGACATTTTCCTGACAGTGTGTATAATGGAATTTGGAGGCTGGAACTAATATGGATTACTGTGCGCTGATTATTGATATGAAAAGATCCAAAACTTATGATATAGATACACGCAATGAGGTACAGGAATATTTAACGAAATGCATTAAGCTGTTAAACAGCATTAACAAATATGCACTTGTGTGTGAGGTGACGTTTAGCGGAGGTGACGAGCTTCAGGGCTTATTTCGAAATCCCTTTGCAGCCATATCCTATTGGAGAATTCTGGAATTTATGGTTTTCCCGGTACAGATACGGGGGGGAGTGGGAGTGGGAGAGTGGAATGTGAGGATAGAGGGAGGAACCTCTGCCCAGCAGGACGGTCCCGCATATCACCGCGCCAGATATGCGATTGAAGAGGTATATAAAAAGCAATTTCAAAATATAAGAATCAATTCAAAATCAGAAAAAGATGTGCTTGCAAACTATTTGCTGAATGTTTCCTATGGCTATAAAAGCGGACAGAATTATATGCAGAATTTCCTTCAGCTGGTCTCAGAGCTTGTTTACCCATTTTTGGAAGAGCAAGGCCAGAGCGCAGTAAATGATTATGCTTTGGATATGCTTAAATTGAAAGAAAGCTATGGAGTGAAGGAAAAAACATATGGCAGGGTCCAGAAACAGGATGTGGCCTTTTTCAATGGTAAGGTAGCCATTCAGGATGAAATAATGATAACCGGACATACCACAGAGGCCGATGAGGCTGTCTAC
>JAEWRS010000229.1 GCA_023398855.1 Bacillota bacterium | reverse complement strand
TATACTGTTAATCATAGAGAACACCAATCCTTTGTTTGTATTAGTTTTGTCGCTAAATACTTTATCACAAAGTGGTGTTCTCTTTTTATTTATTTTCCATTATCCGAATAAAACTTTACGCTAGCCCTGATCAAAGCTCAGAGAAAATCCAATCCTTTGTGTTATATTACGAATAATGAATAATCCGCTGCCATTGGACTGCAGCAGCGGATTTCCAAATTTATTCATACCATCTTGTCATTGGAAGATGGTTGTTTATCCCTTTTGATGAAAGAATCTGATGAAGATCAATGACCCCATTATAAAAAGTGGCTGCACAGGCGTTTAAATACAAGGCCCACATCCTGGTAAATTCTGTTCCCATCTTTTTTTCTATCTCAGGAAGATGATGATTAAAATTCTGTTCCCACAGGCGCAGGGTTTTGCAATAATGACGGCGCAGACTTTCCACATCAATGGTGTAAAACTGATTCTCGCTTAGGATATTGATCATCTCACGGAGACTTGGTATGGTGCCTCCCGGAAAAATATATTTCTTCATCCACGGATCCCCGGGATATTCCTTTAATGCACTGATGTAATGCAGAAGAAGCAGGCCGCCGGGTTTTAATACTGTTTCTGCATTCTTTATGAACAGCTCGTAATGATCCCTTCCCACATGCTCCAGCATACCAACGCTGATAACCCGGTCAAAGGTCTTTCCCCAGCTTTTCAAATCCCGGTAATCCATTAATTCCACCGAAACCCTGCCTTCCAGCCCTTCCTCTTTAATCCTGTCTTCAAATTTACTCTTCTGTTCCCTGCTTAATGTAATTCCAACACCATGAACCCCGTATTCCTTTGCCGCCCTGATCAACAGATAACCCCAGCCGCAGCCGATATCCAGAAGGGTCATGTCTTTTTTTAAATAAAGCTTCTTTAAGATCCTATCTACCTTATTGCACTGGGCATCGTATAAAGAATCATTTTCCGTCTTAAAATAACCGCAGGAATAACTCATGGTATCGTCAAGCCACAGCCGGTAAAAATCATTGCCAATATCATAATGGGACGTGACCTCCTTTTCCTGGTTCTTTTTAGTCTGGGACGAAAACATCAGTTTCTTAAGCTTTCCCTGATCCACTGAAAATTTCCCCATCTGGCCCAGGAAATGATTCAATGCATGATACAGGTCTCCTTCAATTTCTAAGTTTCCTTTCATATAGGCCTCTCCCAACGCCAAGGAGGTGCTGGTCAGCAATTCCCTGCCCCCAATATCCTCTTTTAAGTTCACGATAAACGTTGAGTTCCCTTCACCGATATGATAAGTCTTTCCATGAAGCTTCACATCAAAAGGGTGCTCATCAAATCTCTGAAGAAAGGAAATTAAAAAGTTGTCTGTCATGTTTTTCATGGCTTTTCCTCCAATCTGATTTTCATTTCTTATGAGATTTTTACCCAATTTCTTTCATTTCATAAGCCTTGTTTATGCAAAGTTCCATTTTGGATCCTATGAGGACCATTTTACAAGACATTTCTTACGATCTATGCTAAAATTTATACTAAAATCATTGATAGGAGCAGAAGATCATGAACAAACCAAAGCATTTATACGGACACCTGGCCGCGGGATTTTCCGTATTTGTATGGGGAACTACTTTTATTTCCACCAAAATTCTTCTCGAAGCCTTTACCCCTCTTGAAATTCTGTTCTTCCGTTTTCTTATAGGATACGCCGCCCTGTGGCTGGCTTGTCCCCGCTTCCTACGGACAAAAGATCACAAACAGGAAACCTTTTTTGCAGCAGCCGGAATATGCGGTGTAACCTTATACTTCCTTATGGAAAACTTCGCCCTTACCTATACGCTGGCTGCCAATGTCAGTGTGATTATTGCGGTTGCTCCATTTTTTACAGCCCTGTTTGACTGGCTCTTTCTAAAAGGAGAAAAACCAGGCCTCCGTTTTCTGGCCGGATTTATTACTGCGATCATGGGGATTTTCCTGATCAGCTTCCAGAAAACCTCTGGCATGAAGCTGAATCCAAGGGGTGACCTTCTGGCATTGGCTGCCGCCGTCACATGGGCCGCATACTCCGTACTTACAAAAAAAATAGGAGAATTCGGCCATGGAACCGTGGAAACAACAAGGCGTATTTTCTTCTACGGCCTTTTGTTCATGGTTCCTGCACTGGCAATTCTCCCCTTTCATCTTGGTATTTACCGCCTTGCAGACACCAAGTACCTGCTTAACATTCTGTTTTTGGGTCTGGGGGCTTCTGCACTCTGCTTTGCCACCTGGAATTTTGCCGTAAAGTTACTGGGCACTGTGAAAACCAGCGTATACATCTATGCGGTCCCGGTGATCACGGTGATTTCATCCATGCTCCTGCTAAGTGAACGCATCACCTTCCAGTCTGCCTGGGGAATCGTACTGACTCTGGCAGGGCTTATGGTTTCTGAAAGCAAAGCTCAATCCCAGAGATTCCGTTACTGGCGGAAAAAACAAGGTTCCGGCCAAAGCTGATTTCCTCCGTACCCAGAGCACACAGAGAAAGGACGCATTCCTCTTCCACCATGGTCTGCCAAAAAGAGACTCCCGAAATGGAGCAGCATACCAGGGGAGAATCTTTCTTCCATTCAAAAGAGATGCTGGTGAGGGGTACGGTGATACCCAAGCCCATTGCCTTAAGATAGCTTTCCTTTAGTGTCCATAGCCGAAAGAAGTATTGGGAACGCTCCTCTTCCGGCAGTTCCTCCATGCGGAGTCTTTCGGAATCAGAAAAAACCTTCCTGAGAACATTCTCCCGGAAGGGCCGGATCCGTTCCACATCAATTCCCAGCTCCCTGTCCCCGATCACGCAGGCCGCCATGCCATCCGTATGGCTGATATTATAGTGGATATAGGGGAAATCCTCCAGATAAGGCTTTCCGTGTTCCCCTTTAAGAATTGCCGGCTGGTCCTGTGCTTCCAGACCAATTCCATATAAATCTTTTAATCCCACGTGAAGAAGCTCTTTTCCAAGCTCATGCTCCAGAGCCCGTTTTTTCATTCCATAAGCAGTCTTATACCTTGCCAGATAAATCCGTACCATACTAATTGAAACCTTTCTCTAAATTCCTGCCCTGTTCCAGGCCCTGTTATCCACAGGGCTTCCATGACCGAAATATACCTTTCTTGCACCCAGCGCACTGATTTTCTCCGCACTTTTTATCATTTCCTTCCTGTCCCAGTAAACCATGGACAAACCGGGATAAAACATGTTCATCAGCGCATCTCCCACAATGACGTTTTTGTCATCAAGGTCAATTCCTATGGATCCTTTTGTATGCCCTGGAAGCTCCATGACCCTGGCATTGATCCCATAATCCTTCAGCTGGTCTCCCTCCTTCAAAAAAATTTCCGGGTAAAATTCTGGTATCCGGTCTGACTCATAGTTATTCTCCGAAACCTCTGCAACTACCATTCCCAGAAATCCCCGATAATGGAGAGGCTCTGCAGCATTATTTTTTATCAGGTCTAAGTCCTGCCTGTGCAGGGCGACCGGAACGCCTAATGCCTTCTTAAGATAAGCTGCATTCTGTACATGGTCCACATGACCATGGGTGAGCAAAATCAGCTCAACCTTTGTCTTTCTGCACTGAGCCAGTATTTTTTCTTCCGATCCATTCCTTCCCGCATCCACCAGAATGGCTCTTCCACGTTCTTCAATCAGATAGGTATTCACGTTTCCGCATCTGATACGTTTTATTTCTGCCATCTATTTTCATCTCTCTTTCAAATACATTACCTTCTGCAGTCATGAGCCCGCCACAGGAATGCTTGTATTCCTGTACCCGGAAAATACTGCAGGGATTGTAACACTATTGTTCATTGTATTGAAAAAGAGCCTTGTATATTCCCGATTTATCCCTATCTTTTTTTGTATATGCAGTCCATCAGCTGCGCTCCAGCACATATTCAAGCTGGCAGTCGCATGGCTCTTTTTCTACGTGTTCCATGCTGTATTCCGTTGTCTCCAAACAGCCCATTGACTTATAAAATGCCTGAGTCTCCACCGAAGAGTGAGAGGAAATATAAAGCTTTTCTGCTCCATGCTGCCTTGCCCATTGTGCTGCCATCTGAAAAAGGCTGCTGCCGGCTCTTCTGCCCCTTAAGTCCCGGGACACATGGAGGCTGGACAGATCAAGGTACTGACACTCCTTTCCAAAAGAAATACCTTCCACGGAAGCAAAGCCCTTTAATGTTCCTTCCAGAAAACAGCCAAAGACAACACCCCCTGTCATGACGGTATGTATTAAGCACTCCACCAATACTTTATAATCCTCACTATTCCATTGTTCCGTAAAAGGATTTGACCTGGTCACCCAGATCCCATCTTCTTTCCGCCAGCATTCCTTTACCTGCTGAAAGCGGTCAAATTCTTTAAAAAGCTCTGTATTCAGTTCGTCTGCCATTAATTCTCTGAATTCCATCATATGGTTCCCCTTTGATCTTCTTATGGTTTATAGCATATCATTTTTTTATTATTTCTTCAATTGCTTTTCAATAGTGATGACTGCGTAAATTTATCTTCGGATTAAATGGTGCAGAGTTCACCCACGATGCTCTGATAACGTATCAGGCGATGACTTGTGGCTTTAATATACATTATTTTTGCATTCAAAACAAGCCCTGAGCTA
>JAEWRS010000205.1 GCA_023398855.1 Bacillota bacterium | reverse complement strand
TGATGACCAGATCATCGTAAAATGGAATGTTCCGGAGGATGAAACCTGTAAGGATGCGGCCATGGATCTGGCTGACCAGGGCTGCAGCATAATTTTTGCCAACAGTTTTGGACATGAATCCTACATGCTGGAAGCTGCAAAAGAGTATCCTGATGTGCAGTTCTGCCATGCAACCGGATACCAGGCTGCTTTAAGTGGATTAAGCAACATGCACAACTATTTTACCAATGTTTATGAGTCCCGCTACGTATCCGGTGTGGTGGCTGGCCTTAAATGTAAACAGATGATTGAAGAGGGCAAGGTGAAAAAAGATGGAGTTAAGATCGGTTATGTAGGTGCTTACCCCTATGCAGAGGTCGTAAGCGGCTATACCTCGTTCTTTTTAGGAGTCCGTTCCATCTGTCCGGAAGCAACGATGGAAGTAAAATATACCAACAGCTGGGCAAGCTTTGACCTGGAAAAAGAAGCTGCGGATGCCCTGATTTCTGACGGCTGTGTTTTAATCAGCCAACATGCGGATACTACAGGAGCTCCCACTGCATGTGAGGCGGCCGGAGTTCCATGTGTGGGCTACAATATCTCCATGACAGCTACTGCTCCCAAAACCGCACTTACATCAGCTTCCATTGACTGGGGCCCCTATGTGACCTATGCGGTTCAGAGCGTAATAGACGGCAAAGCCTTTGACACAGACTGGTGCCAGGGCTACAAAGAAGGAGCAAATTCCATAACAGAGCTTAATAAGGATGCAATCGCTCCCGGAACTGAGGAAAAGGTGAAGGAAGTGGAGGATGCGCTGAAAGCGGGTAAGCTTCATGTGTTTGATACTTCTGCCTTCTCTGTGGGAGGCAAAAAGCTGGAAACCTATAAAAAGGACGGAAGCGATGTGGAATATATTGAGGATGGTTATTTCCATGAGTCTGAACATGGCTCCGCACCGGCATTTGACATTTTGATCGATGGAATTACTACCATTGAAAATTAAATGTCATAGAGGAGTGAGCCAGGCATAAAAGCGGCGCCGGAGATTCCGGCCCCGCTTTTTGTAGTTACATTAGAGAATGGAAGATAAAGGAAAATTGGAAAGTGAGGTCAACCCGTTGAACGAAAATTATGCCATTGAACTGAAAAATATCACCAAACGTTTTGGGAAAGTTACTGCCAACGACAACGTCTGCCTGTCCGTAAAAAAGGGAGAAATCCTGTCCATACTTGGTGAAAATGGAAGCGGGAAAACCACCCTCATGAATATGATTTCCGGCATTTATTATCCTGATGAGGGACAAATTGCCATCAATGGAAAAGAGGTACTCATACGTTCTCCTAAGGATTCCTTTGACTTGGGGATCGGAATGATCCATCAGCATTTTAAGCTGGTAGAAATACTTACTGCCGCAGAGAACATCATTTTGGGACTTCCAGGGAGAGAGCTTTTGGATCGTAAGGCCGTTGGGGAAACAATAAACAGTCTGACTGGAAAATATGGATTTGAGCTGAATCCTGAACAGAAGATTTATACCATGTCTGTTTCTCAGAAGCAGACCGTTGAAATCGTAAAACTTTTATACCGTGGAGTGGATCTTCTGATCCTGGATGAACCTACTGCCGTTTTAACACCTCAGGAAACAGACCGGCTGTTTGCTGTTTTACGGAATATGAGAAAGGCAGGCCATTCCATTATCATCATTACTCATAAGCTTCATGAGGTACTGGCCTTATCCGACCGGGTGTCAGTGCTGCGAAAGGGCAGGTACATAGGAACCATCAACACAAAGGAAGCTACTGAGGAGTCTTTGACGGAGATGATGGTGGGGAAACGGGTGACCTTGAATATAGAACGGCCTGATCCGGTAGCGCCGGAAAAAAGGCTGGATATCAAAGGACTTACCTGCATAAACAGAGAAGGAGTAAAAACTCTGGAGAACGCTTCTTTTACGGCTAAGGGCGGGGAAATACTGGGAATTGCAGGGGTAGCCGGAAGCGGACAGAGAGAGCTTCTGGAGGCAATTGCCGGGCTGATACCGGTAAAAAAAGGCTCTGTAACATTTTACCCGGAAGAAGGGGGTGAAAAAGAGCTCACTTCCATGACGGCAGCTGAAATAGCGAGGTCAGGAGTTGGTTTTTCTTTTGTGCCGGAGGACCGGCTGGGCATGGGTTTGGTAGGTTCCATGGACTTAACGGATAATATGATGTTAAGAAGCTATCAAAAAGGACGTTCCTTCTTTACAGACAGGAGGACTCCAAAGGCCCTGGCTGAGCATCTTATAGAAGAACTGGAGATTGCGGCTCCTGGAACCGCAGTTCCTGTAAGAAAGTTGTCTGGCGGAAATGTTCAGAAGGTGCTGGTGGGGAGGGAGATTTCTACTTCTCCTGCAGTTCTTCTGGTGGCCTATCCAGTGCGGGGGCTGGATATCCATTCCTCCTATACCATTTACCGTCTGCTTAACCAGCAGAAAAAACGGGGAGCAGCGGTTCTTTGTGTGGGGGAGGACTTAGATGTGCTCATGGAGCTGTGTGACAGGATTCTTGTTATGTGCGGCGGAAGGATAAGCGGCATTGTAGATGGAAGGACAGCTGCCAAGGAAGAGATCGGTAAGCTGATGATGAATGCAGGAGGCGGCAAAAATGAGTAAGGCAAATGAACCTGTTTTTCAAATGGCAAAAAGAGAAGCAATGGAAACCTGGAAGGCATGGCTCATCAGGCTGACAGCGGTTTTGCTGTCATTGATCGTCTGCGGAGCAGTGATCATCACCCTCACCGGTCTAAACCCTTTGGAAGTTTACAAGGGAATTTTTGAGGGAGCCGTTGGCACAAAGCGGAGGGCATGGATGACCATCCGGGACACACTGGTCCTTTTGTGTATTGCAATAGGTATTACACCGGCATTTAAAATGAGGTTCTGGAACATCGGAGCAGAAGGGCAGGTGCTCATAGGTGGAGTTACTTCCGCGGCCCTGATGATCTATTTTGGAAATTCCCTTCCAGGCTTTGTCTTATTTCCCCTGATGTTTTTTGGAAGTGCCCTGGCAGCTATGGCCTGGGCAGCTATCCCAGCTTTTTTTAAGGCTTTCTGGAATACCAATGAAACCCTGTTCACCCTGATGATGAATTATGTGGCCATGCAGGTGGTCACCTATGGAATCATTTTTTGGGAAAACCCCAAGGGATCTAATTCCGTGGGAACCATTAATTCTGCCACAAAGGGAGGCTGGCTTCCCAGGCTGTTTGGCTTGGAATACGGCTGGAACCTGGTGATTGTTCTGGCCCTGGCAGCAGCTGTGTTTCTATATTTAAAGTACAGCAAACAGGGATATGAAATTTCCGTTGTGGGAGAGAGTACCAATACAGCCCGGTACGCTGGAATTAATGTTAAAAAAGTAATATTAAGGACAATGGCTTTGTCGGGGGCAGTATGCGGGATAGCAGGCTTTATCATAGTCAGCGGAGCCAGCCATACCATATCTGCCAGCACGGCAGGAGGTAGAGGCTTTACGGCAATCATTGTATCCTGGCTCAGCAAGTTTAATACCTTTTCTATGATCGTGGTTTCCTTTTTCCTGGTTTTCATGCAAAAAGGTGCAGGCCAGATCGCTTCCCAGTTCAATTTAAATGAAAATGCTTCTGATGTAATAACAGGAATAATTTTGTTTTTTATTCTGGGCTGCGAATTCTTTATTGACTATAAGGTAAAAATCCGGGGCAGAAAACAGCCTTAAGGAGCGTAGAAAGGAGAGGCAGTATGGTATTTTTAATTATATTTTTTCAAAAAGCCATTGGACAGGGAATTGGCATCCTTTATGGTGCGTTAGGAGAAATCCTTACGGAAAAATCCGGCAACTTAAATCTTGGAATACCGGGCATGATGTATATGGGAGGCATTGCCGGACTGATTGGTGCATTTATATATGAAAATTCTGCTTCAGATCCAAAGGGCCTGACAGGCGTAGTGATTTCTTTTTTATGTGCTTTCTTATGCGCAGCCTTTGGCGGGCTGATCTACAGCATTCTGACCATTACTTTACGAGCCAACCAGAATGTGACAGGTCTTGCTCTCACTACCTTTGGAGTCGGATTCGGCAATTTTTTCGGAGGGTCCTTATCAAAGCTTGCCGGAGGTGTGGGACAGATTTCCGTTTCAGTAACAGGATCTGCCTTTAAAACACCGGTTCCAGGAATGTCAAGGCTGGGTTTTATTGGGCAGGCGCTGTTTTCCTATGGTTTTCTGACTTATTTGGGAATTGTTCTGGCAGTCACACTTTCTTTTTTCTTAAATAAGACCAAAAAGGGCCTGAATTTAAGAGCAGTGGGAGAAAGCCCGGCCACTGCTGATGCAGCCGGCATACACGTAACAGCCTACAAGTATGCGGCAACCTGCATCGGAGGAGGGATCAGCGGACTTGGAGGTCTGTATTTTGTCATGGAATATTCCGGCGGCACCTGGACCAACAATGGGTTTGGGGACAGGGGCTGGCTTGCCATTGCACTTGTTATTTTTGCCCTCTGGAAGCCTGTGAATGCCATATGGGGTTCGGTTTTGTTTGGAGGACTATATATTCTTTACCTTTATATACCCGGACTTGACCGTGGGGCACAGGAAATATTTAAGGCCCTGCCTTATCTTGTTACTATTGTTGTGCTCATTATTACCAGTTTAAGAAAGAAAAGGGAACACCAGCCGCCGGCAAGTCTGGGGCAGGCTTATTTCCGGGAAGACCGTTAAAAATTTATTGGCTGTTAAATAAAACCAACCTGGGTGTTTATAAGGATTTTATAATTCTTTTCTTGATTTATGGGGAGACTGACACTATAATGATAGAGGTATAGAATGGGTAGATTCTATCCGGATTGGAGAATTCACACAGATGGATAACAAGAATCAAAATAATAACAATAATAAGATGCCGAAGAATACCCAGGCCATTGCCGTATGGGTCATTGCATTTCTTATTGCGGTTGCAGGGATCTCTTACCTGCACAATGCAATTTCCACAAGGACCAATAAGGAATTGAGTTATGACACCTTTATGAATATGGTAGATGAAAAGCAGGTGGAATCGGTTAATGTAGAGGATTCAAAGATCACGATAAATCCCAAGAAGACCTGGGAAGGATATAAGCCTGGAGTTAGCTATTATACTGTAAGAATGGACAACGATTTAAATCTTGCGGAGCGCCTGCGCACGGCTGGGGTAGAGACCTTAAGAACCCGCCGTGACGGTAATTTTTTCATTCAGACCATCGTCAGCTACCTGCTGTTGTTTGCAGCCATGGGATTTCTCTTAAACTTTATGATGCGAAGAGTTGGCGGCGGCGGCGGACTGATGGGTGTGGGAAAGAGCAATGCAAAGGTCTATGTGCAGAAGGAAACAGGAATTACCTTTAAGGATGTTGCAGGGGAAGATGAGGCAAAGGAATCCTTGACTGAGATTGTAGATTTTCTCCATAATCCAGGGAAATATACAAAAATCGGAGCAAAGCTTCCCAAGGGAGCCCTTCTTGTGGGACCTCCCGGAACGGGAAAAACCCTGCTAGCCAAGGCAGTGGCAGGTGAGGCTCATGTTCCTTTTTATTCCCTGTCTGGTTCTGATTTTGTAGAGATGTTTGTAGGCGTTGGAGCTTCCCGTGTCCGTGACTTATTTAAGCAGGCTCAGGATTCTGCTCCCTGTATTATTTTTATTGACGAAGTGGATGCCATTGGTAAGAGCCGTGATTCCAGATTTGGCGGTGGGAATGACGAGAGGGAACAGACTTTAAACCAGCTGCTTTCTGAGATGGATGGCTTTGACTCTTCCAAGGGACTCTTGGTTCTGGCTGCAACCAACCGCCCTGAGATTTTAGATCCGGCCCTGCTGCGTCCTGGCCGTTTTGACAGGAGAATCATTGTTGATAAGCCGGATTTAAGGGGACGTGTGGATATTTTAAAGGTTCATGCCAGGGATGTACTGCTTGATGACACTGTTGACCTGGATTCCATAGCCTTGGCGACTTCCGGAGCTGTTGGCTCTGACCTTGCCAATATGATTAATGAAGCCGCTATTCTGGCGGTAAAGAACGGCCGTCATTCCGTATGTCAGAAGGATTTATTTGAAGCAGTGGAAGTGGTTCTTGTAGGAAAAGAGAAAAAGGATCGGGTTCTTAATAAGGAAGAGCGGCGCATAGTATCTTATCATGAGGTGGGACATGCC
>JAEWRS010000167.1 GCA_023398855.1 Bacillota bacterium | reverse complement strand
GTCCCGTCTACCGGGATCTTTTCACCAGGCCTTACTAAAATCATATCACCGATTTCCACCTCGTCAATAGGAATTTCCTTTTCAACACCGTCTTCCACAATGACCGCTGTCTTGGGTGCAAGACCCATAAGCTTTTTAATGGCCTCGCTGGTTCTTCCCTTTGAAACAGCCTCAAGGGATTTTCCCAACAAGATCAGGGTGATGATGACTCCTGCCGTTTCAAAATACAGGGAATCCACTGCCATGAAATGTCCTTCTGCAATCTGGAACATGTTGTAAATGCTGTAAAGAACAGCAGCAGTGGTTCCTACGGCGATCAGGGAATCCATGTTGGGACTTCTCTGGAACAGGGCTTTAAAGCCAATGGTATAGAATTTATAACCAACCCCTATGACCGGAGCCACCAGCAAAAGCTCTGCAATCGCATAGAGCAAAGGGTAATCCATGGGAGCGATCCCTGCCGGGAAGGGCAGCTGAATGAACTTGATCATGGGGGCCATGGCAACGTAAAGAAGGGGCACGGAGAACACTGCTGACACAAGGAACTTCGTCCAAAGTGTCTTAATCTCCCGCTGCTTGCGGGCCCGGTCCTCATCCGCTGCATCTGCCTTATTTGCCTCCAGGGCCTGATATCCTGCCTTTTCAATGGCAGCCCGTATGGCTGACATCCGGATCTTCTGGGGATCATAGGTAACCACGGCTTTTTCCGTTGCAACGTTTACTGATGCGCTTACCACGCCTTCCAGCCTTCCAACTACCTTTTCCACACGTTGTGCGCAGGCCGCGCAAGTCATTCCTCCAATGGGTATGGTTACATTGGCGTCTTCTGATTTTTCAACCACCTCGTACCCGATCTTTGACACTGCTGCCTTAATGGCGGAAAGCTCAAGAGCACTGCTGTCATATTCCACAAAAAGCTTTTCACTAGCCAGGTTTACATTGGCCTGGCTGATGCCGGAAAGCTTTCCCACTGTCTTTTCAATCCTCTGTGCACAGGCTGCACAGGTCATGCCTCTTATATTTAAAATTTGACTCTTCATTTGATTCACCTCACTATTTTTGTTGCCATATCCACAAGGCGTCCCCTTTGGTGCGGCAATCACTGCAATTATACTGATTTTTCCATGGTCTCCAAAAATATGTCAATCTGCTATCTTGAATTTTCCGAGCACTCATGTTATTATTATCGCAGTAATTGCAAAAAAAGCAAGTATGCACTTTTTTGTTATATAGTACCCAAAACGATACTAAAGGAGGAATTTATTCATGAATCAAGATTGTACCAATTATCATTGCCCGGTAGATGCCACACTAGATATGATCGGAGGAAAATATAAGGCTCTCATCTTATGGCACTTAATCAACAATACCCTCAGGTTTGGTGAACTGCGAAAGCTCATCCCCCAGGCAACGCCAAAGATGCTCACACAGCAGCTGCGGGAGCTGGAAGAGGATCAGCTGATCACCCGTACTGTGTACCCTGTTGTGCCGCCAAAAGTGGAGTATGCCCTTTCTGGCTTAGGAATCAGCATCCGCCCGATTCTGGAAGCCATGTATAACTGGGGGGCAGATTATTTAAACCAGAATGGCATTGCCGTATGCTGCTCCATGAAATTCCCTTCGGAAGATACTTAATAAGCAGCCTTCCAGTTTGCAAATATATCCCTGGATTCCTGGAGAAACTCATCACTGATCGTGATGGACTCATCTGTCACAGTCTTGTTCTCGTCAAATATGGGCCAGGGATTGCAGCCTCCTGCCTCCACCTCTACACGGCTCATGGGAAAACGGTTTCCGCAGTTCTGGCAAACCAGAACATCGTTTTCCTGCTTATAGTATCCTCTTCCTGAGTCATAACATACCTGACAGGTGTTAAACGCTGTCCGGATGGTTCCATCCGGGGCCTTAACTGCAATGACCTCCATCTTGGTGCCGTCTACATCAACAGGATAAAATTGGGCTGTACTTGAAATATCTTTTACAGGAATTACAAGAGCTTCTCCTGTCCCTGACTTTTGTCCGCTTTCTGCCGATGCGGCTGCTGGCTCTGTCTTCTCTGCCTTTTCCTTTGGCCCGCAGGCAGTGAGAACTGCTGCTGCAACCACAAACACAACCAACCGCATTGAAAACTTCTGTATCATCATATGGTCTCCTATTCTTTTTATCCGCAGCAGGAACCGCCTGCTCCCTGGAAGGTATCCTCGGGCCAGATCATAGTTTTAAAGCTGCTTATTTCTTTTTTAATTCCATCCAGATCTAAGTTATTTAAATCATCCACAACCTTGATATACCCATAGCAGGAATTGTTCCCAGTGGAAAAATCAAAGCTTCCTGCCGGTGTAAAATACAGGTTGTTTTCTCCCCTTTCAAGAGGAATCCGGGTTGCAAAATCCGGAACAAGCAGCTCAGTCCTGTTGGTGGAATCAGACGTACTGTCAATGATATTCCATTCCACATCCATCCCGGACTTTACTACTGCCGCTGCAGGTTTAAACCCTTCATCGGTAAGCTCTATGGTGATCCTCTGAATGGTGCTTCCATACTCATCTGCAGCTTCTTTTGCTACAGCAATCTCTTCGGTTGGAATCCTATATCCTGCTGCCACCGGCTCTTCTGGTTCATATTGTTTTAATACTCCCTTCTCATCAGAGCCTGCGTTGCTTTCTGTTGCTCCTTCTTCGGTCACGTTAATGGTCCCGCGTATCATCCCCATCCAGCAGCTGTACGGGATTTTTCCAGTTTTTTCAGGTGTAAATTCAATGACATTTTCCCCGGTTTTAAACGAGTATTCCATGCCAAGGTCCCGTATTATAATCCGGTTGTTGCATCCGTTTATGCTTCCCTTGGGGGCATCAATGATCCATTTTACCGGTATTCCTTTCTGGACATTGATATTAGGATATCTTCCCGGTGAAAGGGTGCTGTTTATGATCTGTACTCCGTCTTCTATTTTTGTATCAGCCTTTTTCTCCTGCTCTCCGGCAGCATAGGCACTTCCTCCGCTGCCAGAGAATAGGCCCGGCGCACCCGACAGGCTTAACCCCTGGGAAAACATGGACATACCAAGCACCACCACCAGCACAGCGCCTGCTGTCATGGCCCTGCCTGTGAATTTTTTTCCAAGGGCAGAGGAAATGGCACCAAGTCCGAACATCAGGGGTACGGTACCAAGACTGAACAAGAACATGGACAATGCACCGGAAAAAGGATTTCCCGTGGACAGCGCATAGATCTGCATGGCCTGTAAAGGACCGCAGGGCATGAGCCCGTTTAACAGGCCTACAATCAGAGGACTATTGGTTTTTGACCGTTCCTTATTAATCTTTCCGGCAAAAATCGGGGGCATTCCTGGATTCAGCCTGCGAAGCCTTGGGAATATCCCAAGCATGTTTATTCCCATAATGACCATGAAAATACCGGCTATCAGTTTTAAAACTCCCTGAAGGGTATTAGAAAACGTAACCACAGAGCCTAAGGCCCCTACCAGGAAGCCTACCCCAGTGTAAGAGCTTACACGCCCCAGGTTATAGAGAAACGTTGGCCTAAAGGTGGAATAACGGCTCTTTTCCTCTCCTTCTTCTCCACTGCGTGGAATACACTGGGACAGATTGATGCCGCCGCACATAGCCACACAATGAACGGATGTAACAAGACCGATGACAAACAACATTCCATATCCCATTTTTTTATCTGCCAGCTGGCTGGGAACAAGCAGATTTAACAGCCCAAACTGCTGGATCAGTAAGTACAGGGAAACAATGATGAGCAATATACCTATCACCCGGCTGTTATCCGTTCCCTTTTGTTTATCCTCTGTTAGTACCTGATAACCCAGATCTTCAATGATCCCAACAATTCTTTTATACGAAATAATATCAATGTCAAACGTAATTGCAGCGGTTCCGGTGCTGTAGCTCACCTCAGCCATTTCAATTCCAGCCGTATGTTTCAGCTTCTTTTCAATTTTATTTTGACAGCTTATGCAGGTCATTCCACCGATTCGTATCTTTTTGGTTTTTACAGCAGATCCCATCGTCTGTCCTCCTTTTATATTTCTGAAAACAAGAATAGCAGGACCATTTGTAGAAGTTGTGTGGATGATGATTTTTTCACACAAAATCCACAGATAAGCCTCAAGTATTTTTCATCATAACAGGATACGGCTGCAAAAAAACACGTGGATACCGTTCTTTCAAATGATATCCACGTGTTGCTTATGTAGTTTATGACAGATTCCCAATCCTTCTTAAAATCCCAATCACTACGCCTGGCTAAGCCTTATATCCAGACAGACCTCTCCAATAGAAGTCGTTACGCAGCAGGCAGAATGAAATGTATATTCCCTGTTTTCATTCATGCTGCGAATAACCGGAGGAAGAATATCGCAGTTCAAATCCTCACCTGCAAGCATGGTAAGAACATTTCCGCTGATAATGTTGGCAATTTCAGATACCGCTGAGGTAACGAAATCATCCACTGAATCAAATTCCATTCCGCTTATAATATTTACAATACCAAGAGATGTATGATGAGGAAGACGGTAAACCACTTCCCCCTTTAAGTCTCCGATAAAACCAACGGAAACATCCAATTCCTCTTCACATGCAAAGGAGTCCGCCGGGAAGTCAGAAACATCATGAAGCTCAAGCATCAGCCTAAATACATTCCTGGTTGCTTCTAAAAAAGGTCTGTAAAGATCAGTCATACTCAGTTACCCCCTTTGAAATTGCATAGGAGGCTATGCGCTGGTCTTCCGCAGCAACATGGTTGATAAGCCAGGCCACTAGCTTGCCTGCAAACTTCTGCATCAGCTGCTCATCATATCCGCTGCGCTCATAAGCTTCCGTAACCGCAAGAACATAATCTACCATATCCGTATGGATTTTCTTATGCTCCTCTCTGCCCGGATAACCAATCTTCTCCTGGTATGCTTCCTCATCACGGAAATGCTCTATCACATATGCATTCATAAATTCCAGGGTTTCATTCACCTTTTGTACCTTCTCATCCCAGGTAGCACTGGAGCGCAGCACTTTCATAAAGACCTCTACCCGCTGGAACAATTCCATATGCTGCACATCAATTGCCGGAACACCCAGTTCATACTTGTCCTTCCATAGCATAGGTTATCCTGCCTTTCTATGAGTTTATGCCGGCTTCATGAAGCCGGTATCGCTTTATCATTTGTATTGGGAACACAAGACAAGGCTGTTCTCAGACTTTGCCCCTGCCTGTATTATATAGCAGAATTTTCAAACCTGTCAAGAGAACCTCTGCTCAAATTGAACCAGGGCTGTGATGAGCTCTTCGCATATCCTGCCAACGCTTTTATGATCCGTATCAATGATGATATCAGCTGCCTTTTCATAAAAATCCTTACGTTTTTCCATAAGCTCTTTTATGAATTCCACATTCATATTTCCATTTAAAATCGGACGACCGCCATCACCCCTAACCCGTTCCAAGATGGATTCAGGGCTTGCAGTCAAAAGCACAATGCGGCTTCCTTTTTTAAGATTTTTCACATTTACTTCCCGCATTACCGCGCCGCCGCCGCAGGAAATAATGGTTTTGCGGCAGTTTTGCAGACCAAGGATGACATTGCTTTCGCATTTCCTGAAGTATTCCTCTCCGTATTGAGCAAAGATATCCTTAATAGGCATCTTCTGGTCTTCTACGATCATGGCATCCACATCTGCCTCATTCATGTCCAGCATTTCCTTTAAATATTGGGATACCGTGCTCTTACCTGTTCCCATAAACCCGATCAGGGCAATGTTATGGTCAATCAGGCTTTTGTTCTGCATCAGAAGCTTTATAAGCTCCAGATCGCAGCACTCCAATTCTTTTCTTACTTCACTCAGCTCTCTCATATCATCTCTCCACATTTTGTCTTTTCATGAACAAAGGGAATATCTTGCCGTTCCCTGCATTTTTTACATTATACAAAATATGGTGGCAGACTGTAAAGCAATTCTTTCTCTTTCTTTTATCCGTTAAATAGAGCCGGTAACAACCGATTTTATTTTAAGAGCCGGAACCTGCTCACTTCCTGCTGAAGCATCTGTGCCTGGGCGGCCAGTTCTTCGCTGGAAGAGGAGCTTTCTTCTGCTGTGGCAGCGTTATTCTGAACAACAGACGACACCTGGGACAAGCCCTGGTTAATCTGCTCAATTGCCTGTACCTGATAAAATGATGATTCTTCTATTTCCTTGACGGCTTTTTCCACCAGCTGTGCTTTTTCCGCTACATTCTCAAGTACTTTTGCCGTTTCATCTGCCAGACGTTCTCCCTCTGCAACACTTGTAACCGAATGTGAGATTAAATCAACGGTCTGCTTTGCTGCTTCCGCAGATTTTCCGGCAAGGTTCCTGACCTCATCAGCTACTACCGCAAACCCTTTGCCGGCTTCTCCCGCGCGGGCAGATTCAACAGCAGCATTCAGGGCAAGAATGTTTGTCTGAAAAGCAATGCCTTCAATTACCTTTGTAATACTTGATATCTTATCAGAGGCTGACCCGATTTCTTTCATCGCTGCAGTAAGCCTTCCCATGTATTCGTTGCTTTCATTCACTCCTATTCCGGCCTGCCCAACATACTCGGAGGCTTTTTTCACATTTCTTGCATTTTGTTCTGTCTGACCTGCCACGCTGGATACAGAGGCATTGAGTTCTTCAATCGTAGCCGCCTGCTCCGCTGTACCCGAGGCCAGGGCCTGGGCTGCAGCTGATACCTGTTCTGCTCCGGCATTGACCTGTTCAGAGGAAGAGCTGATCAATAAAAGCGTCTGGTTTAAATCTTTTCTGATTTTCTGCAGTGCCAATCCAAGGACATCCTGGTCCGAGCGAAGCGGCACTTCTTTGGTAAAATCACCATTGCTGATCTTGTCCGCAGCTTCCACCTGTTTTCTAATGCTTTCAATCATACCGGTAAAAGCATTGGCAAGCTGACCGGTTTCGTCCTTTGAGTCAATATCGCTAAGCTCCACATCCACATGACCTAATGCAATCCGGCCAGCTGCTTTTACCACCTTCCCGATTGGCTGACTGATCATATTTGAAATTTTCAGCCCTAAAAATATGGCTATACCGGCTCCTGACACAATGAGGAAAACCAAAATAACCGTCAGCCAGAATGCGGTCTTATTATTGGCTTCATTTGTCTTTCTCGCTGCTTCCATCCGATTATCTACCAGCTTATTAAAGTTATCAAACATTTTCTGGATATTATCTGTTTCCTCATAGAGCGCATCCCATGCACCGGATTCATTACCCGCATTTGCCATTTCCAGACACGTTTCTACTGCCGGTTTAAATGAATTGTTAAATATAGAAACGGTCTCGTCTAATAAAACAAAAGAATCAGGGTTGCTTATGCTTGTCCGATAAGACGCGGTGCTGGCGAGAAACTTCTCCGATCCAAGCTCAAAGCTTTGCTTCAGCTTATCAAGCTCCTGGGCATTCCCTGCATAGATCACCATGGCTCTGGAATCCACCCGGAACTG
>JAEWRS010000148.1 GCA_023398855.1 Bacillota bacterium | reverse complement strand
TTTCCTGCAGCTGCTCATTTGGCACGCATATAATTGGTATGTCTATACTTCTTTATTATACAATTTAAGAGAATATTTGCAATCCTTTTCTTTGTTTTCTCTAAAATGTCGCTCATGTCCTCTTTTTATCCTCAACGGTTCAAGGCCATAGACATGTTTAGATAATAACCCAGCAATGCTGTTTTTCTAAAAGCATACTGATTTCCCTGAACATAACCATTCTCCCTTCCTGACCTGAAAAAAACGTGGATTTCAGTTGACGCTTTTCTTGATATCATGTCTTGCTTTACGCTCAAAGCTGCCAGGAATACCTATGTCCTCACGGTATTTGGCTATCACCCTGCGGGAAAGGTCAAGTCCCTTGTTATGGAGTAAATCTGCAAGCTTTGAATCACTATATGGCTTTTCTTTATTCTCTCCATCCACCAGCTCCCGTATTAATTGTTTGACGCCATCTGAATTCATGAAGCAGCTGTCATTTCCAGGAACCGGAACAGAAAACAAATTTTTCATCAGAATACAGCCGGCCGGAAACTGGAGATATTTATCTTTCACAGCACGGCTTATGGTTGACGTACTGACTGACAGCTTTTCTGCTGTCTGCGTCATGGTACATGGTTTCAGTTTCCCTGAATACCGGAAGAATTCTTCCTGCTCTTCCAGTATTACATTGGTTATTTGAATAATTGTCTTGCGCCGCTGTTCCACCGCCTGGATCAGGAACCTTGCCCGCTCTAGCTTTTTCTTAAAATACTCAAAAAGCTCTGGCTCCTTTACTTCTGCCATCATCTGAAGATAATAATCATTCAATTGATAACTTCCGCACCAATGATCATTAATCTCTATATTCCATTTTCCAGCCTTATCCAAAGTGATCATAACATCAGGAATAATATATTGCTTTTGGTTCTCCCCGAACCCTTGCAGGGGTCTTGGATTTAATGTACGGATAAGGGCAGCGCATCTCCTTGCCTGATCAGAAGAGATACCAAGCACCCGGGTCATTGTGCTAAGCTTTCCCTGAGATACATCCGATAAATGATGAGTTATTATATATTTTAAGTTTTCATCCTCCAGCCCCAGTATTGCAATCTGAATTAATAAGCATTCTTCCAGATTTCTTGCAAAAATACCGGCGGGTTCCAGCTTTTTTAAATCAGAGCAACACTTTTCGATTACCTTTTCCCTTTCACCGGTCAATTGCCCAATCTCTGGAATTTCCAAATGAATAAATCCGTTATCATCCAGACTTTGGATTAAAAAATCAATGACTTTCAACTCTTTCTCCGAATAACGGTCTAACTCCAGCTGATCATAAACATGACTATAAATATTATTATCGTTTGAGACTTCCAAAGCCTGGTCATTTGCTCCTATACCTTCTTCATAAAATCCGGGAGAATCTGCCAAAGGCTTGCCGTAATGTGAACGATACCAGGTTTGGTATTCTTCCTGATCATAGGAATCCAGCCCCGGATCAGCCTGCTCCAGCAAAGGGTTTTCCATAAATTCATGTTCCATATACCGGTTTAGTTCATAATTGCATAATGCAAGTAGTTCCAGAGAAGATACCTGGTTTTGAGACAACAACTGACGCTGTTCAACAGTTAATTTTTGTTTCATGGCAGTCTCCCCTCTTTTTAATCCGGTATATTACATGATAGTATGCCATCCCAAATATCATACCACCCAAGTATATTACAAATAAAAATGAATATCAATCTGGTACATTGTTATTTTCTATTAATCAAGAATCGTAACCCCGTCAATTAATTCCTCCTCAAATTCCATCCTGTGATGCTTTGTATATAGCCCGGGAGCACCTCCAGTATGAATCATGATAATTTTTTCACCCTTTTTAATTTTTCCTTCCTTTGTCATAGCAATGATTGCGGCAAAGCATTTACCTGTGTAACACGGGTCAAGGAGGATGCCTTCTTTTCCTGCCATCAGACAAATGGCTTCCCTTACTTCCTTAGAAGGAAGATTATATCCTCCCCGGACATAATTCTTTTCAATGTCAAAAGCTTTTCCTTCAGCACTTATCTTTAAATCATATTTCTCTTTTACATTGTCAAACAGTTCCATTAAGTCCTTTTCTTTGCAATCATCAAATGGAGAAATCGCCACACCGGTTAATTTCAGGCCCGAATTTTCATTGCCAAATCCACAATACAGGCCCATATAGGTACCCATACTGCCTACTGCAGTAATAACCCGTGCATCACTGATTCCCATGTCATCCGCCTGTTTTGTAAGCTCCACGGCACATTCATAATATCCAAGGATACCTATATCATTGGAACCTCCAAGAGGTATGAAGTAAACGTTTTCCCCCTGCGCTTCATGGATTTTGATTATATTACTGACCAGGTCTTTATATTGCTCCGCAGCCGGCCGGCCGTCGTCCTTTTTTATGATTACTTGGGCTCCCATCAACCGGTCTAATAATAAGTTTGCCGACAATTCACCGGGATAATCTCCTATTGCAGCTATGGCACATTTCATATTATATTTAGCAGCTACAGCAGCGGTTAAACGGCCATGGTTTGTCTGCACTCCCCCTTCCGTAACAAGCATTGTTGCCCCTTTGTCCTGCGCTTGCTTTAAAATATACTCCAGCTTCCGAAGCTTATTTCCTCCCATACCCAGGCCAGTCATATCATCGCGCTTAAGGAACAATTCAATCCCTAGCTCTTCTGATATATTTTTAAGATACTCCAAAGGAGTCGGTAAATTCAATATTGAGACTTTTTCCTGACCTAAAACCATAATCATACCTCCTCATATCTGCTTTTTCTTTATGCGGTAGCATCAGGGCTTTTTCCTGATTCTTTGATATCATCTGTAAAATGATTATGTATCCATGCTTTCCCTTCCACCATTCTGGCAACCATCATGGAAGCAATTGCATCGCCAGATGAATTTAAGCAGGTTGCGGCAGGATCAAACAAAAAACCCAAGGTTGCAATCAGGGGAAATGCCTCAGGAGGAAAGCCAAAAAGACCGACAATCAGCATTTCTCCTACCAGGCCGCCTCCTGGCGCTCCGGACAATACAAACGCAGACAAAATCGCTACCACAATAGACATGGCATAGGTTCCGACACCGGTAAATGGCTGATTAAACACACCATACAAAAAAGCGATCTTAACAATGGAAGACAGCACAGACCCATCCATATGCATGGTTGCTCCCATTGGAAGCACAATTTCTCTAATATCCTTTGGGACTCCCATTTTGTCACAGGCATCCAGATTCACCGGCAAAGTAGCCATTGAGCTTTGCGTTGCAAATGCCGTTATAGCTGGAGTAGGAACAAATTTCAGCATACGGCGGATCGCCTCTTTTCCTCCTGCAATATAGGAGTACAGAGGAAAGAATACTACCACATACACCAGACAGAGAGGATAATACAAGAGCATGGAACGGCCATAATCCCCTATCAGGCTGGGCCCAAATTCTCCTACTAAGTTGGCAAAATACGCCCCCAGTCCAATAGGAGCAAACTTCATGATTAAATTTACCATCTTCATGATAATATCATTTAAATTAATAAGCATCTTTCCAACAGGACTCTCGTCACCGCCGCAGGCACTGACACAAAACCCGAACATAACGGAAAAGATGATAAGGGGCAGCAT
>JAEWRS010000009.1 GCA_023398855.1 Bacillota bacterium | reverse complement strand
AAAAAGGGATAAGTAAACAAAATACTAGGAGGGCAAACCAATGCCGGTAATTGAAGAATTAATCCGTACAGAGCAAGACGGAACGATCAGTTTTGGAAATTACAAATTAAAGACAAAGTCGAAACTGCAGGATTTTGAGCACGATGGCGATTTATATAAAGTGAAGACCTTTTACGAGATAACCAAGCTGGAACGTAACGGCATGTTCGTATATGAATCCGTACCGGGAACCGTTGCTATGAATTTCAGCGTATCTGATAATGGAGTGGAATTTTTGGTAGAAGGCGATAAAGATGCCCAGGTAACCATACAGTTGGCAGAGGATACTGAGTATGAGGTGTATGTGGCCGATGTTGCTGTAGGCGGTATGAGAACCAATATGAGCGGTAAGCTCTCAATCAGCGTGGAACTGAATGAAGAAACACCTGTAGCAGTGAGAATTAAGCGAAAATAGCAAAATAAGAAGCTGGGTCCGGCTCTTTTATAAAGAGACGGACCCAGGTTTTTTTGGAGGAATTCCTATGGCAAAGGGGAAGATGACCGCTTTTTTTTGTAAGGAATGCGGATATGAGTCGGCAAAGTGGCTGGGGCAATGCCCAGGCTGTAAGGAATGGAATACATTTGTGGAAGAGCCTTCCGGGAAAAAAGAACCGGCTGGAAAGCGGGGAATCGGTGTAACCGGAACGAAGTCGGCTGTAAATTCCCTTCATGTTAAGCCCGCCAGATTGTCTGAGATCCATTTGGATGAGCAGGACCGTATGAAAACCGGCTATGAAGAACTGGATCGGGTTTTAGGAGGCGGAGTAGTCAAAGGATCTCTTGTTCTTGTAGGTGGTGATCCTGGCATCGGAAAATCTACACTGTTACTGCAGGTATGCCGCAATCTGGCTGCTGAAAGCAGAAAGGTGCTTTACATATCCGGAGAGGAATCTTTAAAGCAGATTAAGCTGCGGGCAAACCGGATCGGAGAAGTGAGCGGGGATTTGTTATTTCTTTGCGAAACCAGTCTGGAGGTAATAGAAGGAGCCATTGAGGAAGAAAAGCCTGATGTGGTGATTATTGACTCCATACAGACCATGTTCCGGGAGGAAATCTCCTCTGCCCCTGGAAGCGTCAGTCAGGTAAGAGAATCTACCAATATTCTGATGCAAATTGCAAAGGGAGTGGGAATCGCTATATTCATCGTAGGGCATGTGACGAAAGAAGGCGTAGTGGCTGGTCCAAGAGTTCTGGAGCATATGGTTGATACTGTTTTGTATTTTGAGGGAGACAGGAGCGCTTCTTACAGAATCATCAGAGGAGTAAAGAATCGTTTTGGATCGACTAATGAGATCGGTGTTTTTGAAATGGTGGAGAGTGGGCTTTCCGAAGTGATAAATCCCTCAGAATATATGCTGAGCGGAAGACCGGAGGATGCCTCCGGTGCTGTGGTTGCCTGTTCCATGGAGGGGACAAGGCCAATGCTTTTGGAGGTTCAGGCTCTGGTTACACCAACAGCTTTTGGTATGCCGAGGCGTACCGCTGCTGGTACGGATTATAACCGGGTAAATCTTCTTATGGCTGTCTTAGAAAAAAGGTGCCATTATGATTTGTCTCATTTTGATGCTTATGTAAATATTACGGGCGGGCTGAGGATGAATGAACCGGCTCTGGACCTGGCCATTATTATGGCGATCGTATCCAGTATGAAGGATAAGGCTGTTGACTCCAAAACCATTATTTTTGGAGAAGTGGGATTAGCTGGAGAGGTGCGTGCCGTATCCATGGCCCAACAGAGAGTGAGTGAAGCGAAAAAGCTGGGATTCACCACCTGCGTGATGCCGGAAATATCCCTGGAAAAGATGGGGAAGGTAGAGGGCATGCGGGTGATTGGAGTCAGAAATGTGAGAGAGGCAATTGCCAGAGTTATGGGGTGAAGGTGTTTTATGGGCTTCCCCCTTTTTATTTGTAATATAGTTTTCATTAGCAGTAAATGAGGCATTTTCATCATATCTGGTTGTATTAATTGCATGAACTATCTGTTCTGGGATTACCGCTGAAAGCGCATGGTCATCTATTTTCTTCACATCTTCCAGGTCATAAAAACTTTCCTATTCCGCTCATTAAATTCTGTATTTTTCTAAATTTATAAAAAAAGAAAACTTCTGCTAAATCCGGCCGCCGCGGTTAGGTGACGACCCCTCCCATAGCAGATATAATCTATATTTGTGCATAAAGACATGTCCGCCAAACTTACGCTTTTTTTATTTGGCGGTATAATATCAAATTGATTTTAAATAGTATTTATTATTTTAATAATAAATTGAACGAACTATTCTGTTATTTAGTCAATACTTAACGATTGAGTGTTGCTGCGAAAATATACTTAGATATAGTCACCATCACTATAGACCAAAGAATTCTTCTTGGGATCATCAGTCATGACTTTTACAATTTTACCATCCTCTACAAATACTGAAATTTTACCGCTTTTTATATTTTTTGCAACGTTTTCAATAGTGGTTGCTATATCAAGTAATACTTGATTCGTAGTTTTTGTAGGTTTCATAATGTTTTTTCCTTCCTTCAAATTTCCTTTATCACGAAATAATGTGATTATAATAATGGCTACGATAATAAAAATTGCAGCTACTAAAGCGTTAGCACCAATTTTTTCTCCGGCAAGTAGCCAACCTAGAAAAACAGCAACGATAGGGTTCACAAAAGCATATGTTGACACAACTGATGGTTCTGCATTTTTCAGCAACCAGATATATGCTGAATAAGCTACTAGTGAACCGAAAACAATAAGGTAGCTAAGGGCAATCCATGAGTTCCTTGATATTTGCGTAATTTCAAATCCACGATACTCTCCGCGAAAAGCGGCTACAATAAGGAGTAATACTCCACCAACAATCATCTGTACGCCTGTGGATAACAGAGGCGCTGAGGGCAACTTTGCTTTTCTGGAATATATGGAGCCCACCGACCATGATATGGAGGCGAATATAAGCGCCAAAATCCCTTCAATGTTTGCCGCCTGTGAAGAAATTTTGCTAGAATTCCAAACAAGTATGCCAATTCCACATAATCCAAATATAATTCCAACGATTGAGCCGATGCGTGGTTTTTTAGCCCCACCCAAATAGCCGAAAGAGATAATCCAAAGTGGGACTGTTGCAATCAACACCGATGCAATGGAAGACGGGACTTGTTGCTCTGCCCAAGCCACAACACCATTTCCACCAAGTAATAGCAAAGCACCTACAATACCGGCATTCTTCCATTCTTGAAATGTGGGTTGCTTTTCTCCCTTGATACGATATGCAATATAAAGAATCCAACCAGCAACACTAAAGCGAATACCTGCCATCAAAAAAGGAGGCATTGTTTCAATGGCGAACTTCATTCCTAAATAAGTGCCACCCCAAAACAAATACACAGATATTAATGCAAGTACAATAATCAGAGATTTATTCTTTTTAATATTGATGTTATGGTCATTCCTCTGCTGTTTCATGCTCAATCACATCCTTTCTTTTATCATATTCTTTTTCTTTTAATCCATTTTCAAGTATTGTGGTTAAAATAAATGTTGTAGATGTTTCTTGCACCTCTGGAATTTTAACCATTTCATCAATTAAATTTGTAATATTCTGTGGATCGGATACTCTGATTTTTAGCATTAAACACCATTCACCAGCAAGACGTTGAGCTTCTAAAATTTTGACTTTCTTAACATCTAATGTAATGATGTTAGCAACAACTTCTTTGAAATTTTGACATTTGATTTTAACAAAAATAATAGCTTGTATCTTTTCATCGAGTTTGTTCCAATTAATAACGCTTCGATAGCCTTTTATTACATTATTTTTTTCCATCTTTGTTACTCTTTGATGGACAGACGGGCGTGAAATGTGTAAAAGTTTGCTTATTTCCTCGTGTGTTATCCTTCCATCTTCTTCTAATAGTTTTATTATTTGAATATCAATTTCGTCCATGTTGTACCTCCTTGTAAATATTATAACTCAATTTATACATAAATGTACATACCGTCAGATATAATAAGTGAATTAATACTATTAGTTATAAATAATTCTTTATATAAAACAAAAAGTAAATTCTAAACTTTTAAAAAAATAAATAATAACGTTTCGTCAGATTTTAGCATTTCACGTGGCTTTGAATGCAAGGAAAACAAATGCATCTTCGTGGATACTAACCGGCAACTTCGGCTCAATTTCGAGGTGTTGACAAAGTCCTGCAGATTTCCTGTCTATGTGATAAAATAAGTGTATAAATAGATGGGAGGGCTTACCTATGATGACGCAGATCGAAAACAAACAAATAAAAATTCATATGAATACACTAGAAAATCTCGTACCGGAAAACCACTTCTTACGCAAGCTCGACCGGCTGGTTGATTTATCCTTTATTTATGAAGAAGTAAGAAATCGCTACTGCCGAAACAACGGACGACCTAGCGTTGCCCCAGTCGTCCTGGTAAAATATCTACTCATCGGATTCCTGTATGGTGTCGCTTCAGAACGACGGATCGAGCAGGAAATTCAGGTAAATATGGC
>JAEWRS010000140.1 GCA_023398855.1 Bacillota bacterium | reverse complement strand
TTTATAACCATGCAGCCGGCTGGACCAGAATAAGGCTGCCTGAAGAGGCGGTTCGTTCCCGATGCTTAAAGTCCCCCAATTATCCGGACCCTTTTGTCCTCGATGCAAAGGCAGAAGATTTTTATAGGATAATCCTGGAAGAAATTTTAGAAATAAGGAGCAGGAAAAAAGGGGGGATCAAAGGAATTGCAGGCTGGATCACAGAACGGCTGGGTATATTCCAGAATAAACCGTACCTCTGAGAAAGGATAAACGCCTCATGAATGGAAAAGCAAAAAGGCTATGGAAGCTCTTGCGATCTAATAAAAAGCCGGTCAGACAGGAGACAATTGGAATTATAGGAACCGGCAGAGGAGTAGGGGGAACCCATTTTACGGTTATGGCGGCAGGATATCTTGGCGGGGTCCTGCGAAAAAGGTGTGCAGTTCTGGAGTGGAACGGTCATGGTGATTTCAGGAACATGAGAAGGCTGTGCACGCAGGAAGGGCCATTGTCAGAGTTTTGCCGGATACTGGAAACGGACTATTATGAAAGAGCGGGGATTGATACTCTGATTTTGTGTAAAAAGTCCGGTTATCAGGCTGTGATTGTGGATTACGGGACTGTAAAGGAAGGGAATTTAGATGAGTTTTTAAGATGTGACAGACAATTTGTTCTCGGAAGCTTGAGTGAGTGGCAGATGGAAGCGTTTCTGGAGTTTGAAGGAAAGTGGAATCAAGCGGAAAAGAGCTGGAAGACTCTCGTGTCATTTGGCAGTGAAGAGGCCAGAAGGAACGCACAAAAGAGGCTTAAGATACCCATCTTTCGGATTCCGGTTTCAGTAGACGCATTTGCTGTCACGGAGGAAATCATAGGCTTTTGCCAACAGTTTTTTTAGGCCAGGGGAGGGATTGTGTCACGGCAATACCATTGTGGTTCTCTCCCTGGCCTAAGCAGCACATATGAGATGATACGGGGGAGATGCGGATGAGAACAGAGGATGCCAGGGAAAGGAATGAGCGCACAAAAGAAGGTGAGTATCTGGCTGGGCTCAAAAAATACCGGGATCAGGGAATTGCCATCATTATAGACGGAGAGGAACTGCCGGAAGAAGATTGGAACAAAATATTTGAAGTAAGGGAGGACAACAGCTTTTATATGGCTGATTATATTCCTGACAAAAAGACTGGAAAGCTGCAGGAAATAAGATTTGACCGGGTTTATAACCGGTAGACATTTAAAAGTATTAAAAGGGACGCGCGTCGGATGCCATCTTCAGCCTTAAGCTGGCCATATAAGTGCGTCAGGGTGGGATCAGGGGATTTGGAATGTAATGAAAATGTAAATTCCAAAAGTGAAGAAATGTGATATAATCTTCACGTAAGCAATGAGCAGTGGAAATAAGTCAGGAATAGATATTCCATATGCCCGCACATAAGAAAATCTTATCAGGACCATTTTCATAGGGTGGATGCCCGTGAGCCTGTGAATCCTGTGGATTCACAGGCTTATACTAAGGATACACGGTACATACAGGAGGAAAGCAGATGAAGAAAAAAGCAGTGCCGGTTCTTGCGGCGCTAGTATTAATTTTGTTAGTGACCGCAGGGGTTCTCGGGATCCGTTTTTTGGATCGCTATATTCCTTCAAAGGAACAGGCTGATATAACCGAGCTGCTGGGAATAAAGGGAGAGGAAGTTGCCCTCTACCTCAATGAAGATTTGCAGGAAGCAAAAGGACTTTTCCTGGAGGGACAGACCTACCTCCCAATCTCTTGGGTAAATGATATGCTGAATGAACGGTTTTACTGGGACAGCAATGAAAAGCTTCTGGTGTATGCCCTTCCAGACACTATCGTCTATGCAGACCATTCCACTGTAGGAGCGTCAGGCAGACCTCTCATATGGGTGGATGAAACCGGTGCTTATTTGTCCATGGGCCTGGTGGCAAATTATACGGATATACGGGTGACAGCCTATGACAGTGCTAAGTACAAACGGATATTTATAAATAACAATTGGGATGCCCAGAAAAAGGCCATTGTTTCCCAAAAAGGGAATGTCAGGGTAAAGGGCGGAGTAAAGAGCCCCATTATAACCTGGATCGCCCCGGGAAGCCAGGTTACGGTTCTGGAATCCATGGAAAAATGGGATAAGGTGCGGACTGAAGATGGATTTGTGGGCTATGTAGAACGTAAGCGGCTTGGAGAGATGACCAGTGAAACTCCTGAAAGCACCTTTGAAAAGCCGGTTTACACCAGTACTGCCATGGAAGAACCGGTTTGTCTGGCATGGCACCAGATGACGAATCTGGAAGGAAATGCTTCTTTTGACAGCCTGATTGCCAATACAAAGGGTGTCAACGTCATTTCCCCCACCTGGTATGAACTTACGGACAATGAAGGGAATTTCCGGTCCCTTGCCCAGGCGGATTATGTAAAAAAGGCACATGACAAAGGACTGAAGGTGTGGGCTCTGATCAATAATTTCAGTCCTGATGTGAAAACGGAGATTCTCATGTCTAAAACCTCCACTAGACGTAAGCTGATTGAAGCTCTTATGTCTGAAGTGGAACAATACGGCCTTGATGGGATCAATCTGGATTTTGAAGGGATTAAAGAAGCAGCAGGAGTCCATTATATCCAGTTCATACGGGAGCTTTCTATACCTTGCAGAAAGAAAGGAATAGTTCTTTCCGTGGACAATTATGTTCCGGCTCCTGGCAATCTGTTTTATAATCGAAGGGAACAGGGGAACGTGGCAGATTACGTGATTGTCATGGGATATGATGAGCATTATGCCGGCGGAGATGCAGGTTCCGTTGCTTCTATTAATTATGTGGAAAAAGGAATCAAGGATACCCTGGCTCAGGTACCAAAGGAAAAAGTGATTAATGGTATTCCGCTCTACACCAGAGTGTGGACCCAGGGAGAAGATGGGAAAGTCACCTCTTCTGCTATGGGCATTGCCCGTGCAAAGGAGTGGGTCAGCGAAAATAATGTAGAATTGTACTGGCAGGAAGAATTGGGCCAATATTATGGGGAAATGCGGTCCGAAGAAGGGATGAAAAGGCTGTGGCTGGAAGAAGAACGCTCTATTCAGCTTAAGATGGATCTGATCAGGCAGTATGACCTGGCAGGTGTGGCCTGCTGGAAGCTGGGTTTTGAACCCTCAGACTTATGGGATAAGATTCAGCTTGATAAAAAGTAGACAAATGTTAGGAAAGAGACAGGAAGGTCAGGTTATGAGAAACAGGATCATATTGGCAGCATTGATGGCAGTGGCATGTGTTCTGGCGGGTTGCTCTTTAAAGGGACCGGTGCAGGAAAGCACCACCGCAGAAAGTGCTTCGTCGCAGCCGGCAGAGACAACAAAGGAAGAACTACCTTCCACAGAAGACGATCTCCAATCTTCCCAGGAACCGGTTACAGAGACTCCAGAGGAAACCGTTGAACGTGGAAGCCGGATCATAGTGGCAACGGATATTCATTATTTAGCAAAGGATCTGACTGATTTTCAAAAAGGATTTCAGTACAGTATCGATCATGGAGACGGGAAGGTGATGCAATATATCTGGGAGATCACCGATGCCTTTGTGGAAGAGGTAAAAAAAGAACGGCCAGACCTGGTGATCTTAAGCGGGGATTTGACTTATAATGGAGAAAAGGAAAGTCATGAAGAATTTGCTGAAAGGCTTGGAGAGATAGAAGAAGCCGGGATCCCAGTGATCGTTATCCCCGGAAACCATGATATTAATAATCCACAGGCAGCACAGTTTGTGGGGGATACCTTTTTGGGAGCAGAAAACATCACTTCGGAAGAATTTGAGGAGATTTACCAGGACTTCGGTTACAATGAGGCGGTGAGCCGTGATCCGGCCTCCTTAAGCTATGTTTACCAGGTAAATGACAATACCAGGGCATTTATGCTTGATACCTGCCAGTACGAACCAAAGAATCTGGTGGGTGGAATGTTAAAGGATGATACATATGACTGGCTGGAAGAACAGATGGAAGATGCATGGAACCTGGGGATGAACGTGATACCCGTGGCTCACCATAATCTTCTTGATGAAAGTGAGGTATACCTGCAGGATTGTACGATTGAGCATAGTGAACAGCTTATAGACCAGCTGGAAAGCTGGGATGTGCCCTTGTTCTTAAGCGGCCATCTTCATGTGCAGCACTACATGCGGTCAGGCAGCGATACGGGAATCTACGAAATTGTGACCAGTTCCTTATCTACGCCTCCATGCCAATATGGTGTCCTGTATTATGGAGAGGATGGCAGCTTCCGCTATCACACTAAGTCTCTGGATATAAGCAGCTGGGCGAAAGCCACGGGAAGCACCGATAAAAATTTATTGAATTTTCAAGAATTCGGAAAGAAGTTCTTATATAAGGTGTTTTATAACCAGGCCAAGGATGAGTTCCAGACTTTTGATGCGCTTAAGGGACTGACAAAAAATCAAAAGGAACAGATGGCAAAGGTTTATGCGGAACTAAATGCCGCCTGTTATGCGGGAAAGGTAGTGGATGTCCGGGATAAAGCAGTGGCAAAGGCAGGATATAAGCTGTGGCAGGAAGAAGGGTATCCCAGCATTCTTGCTCAATATCTGGACTGGATCGCCTCGGACGGAACCAAAGACTATAATGAGTTGAGCTCGGAATGACAGGAAAGTCTCAGGGAGCAGTTCTTTTTTATTTCATTGAAAGATATAATTCATTAAGAAAGTGAATTAGGTAGAAACTGTGAAATTAAAAAAGTGGGAACCCTTCATGGCACTGGTTTTGCTGGTGCGGGTATATGTGATATCAACCCATGCCGGAAAGATTGCGGCAGGAGTGAATGCAAAAGCTGGAAAAGAGAAACCTGTGGTAGTGATTGATGTGGGTCATGGAGGCAATGATCCGGGAAAGATCGGCATTGACGGAACCCTGGAAAAAGATATAAATCTGCAGATAGCAAAACGTATAAAGAAGTATCTGGAAGCTTCCGACGTAGAGGTGGTACTGACCAGGGATGATGATAACGGCCTGTATTCAGAAAAGGACAGCAGAAAAAAGATGGCTGACATGAATAAGCGGTGTGAGCTCATTAATGATGTGAGTCCCGCATTGACTGTCAGCATTCATCAGAACAGTTATCATCAGGAGGATGTTTTTGGAGGACAGGTGTTTTATTATAAAAAGTCAGGTAATGGAAAAAAACTGGCTGAGATTCTTCAGAACCGGTTTGATTATGTGCTGGGAGAACAAAATACCAGATTGGCGAAACCCAATGATAACTATTATCTGCTTTTGCATGTCCGCACCCCCATCGTAATTGTGGAATGTGGATTTTTGACTAACTGGAAAGAGACTGCTCTCTTAAATTCCCAGGATTACCAGGACCGGCTGGCGTGGACCATCCACATGGGGATTATGCAGTATCTGAATGAAAGATAACGAAAATTTGTATTGTAAGGGCACCCTTTTTCAGGAAATGGTGCCTCATGGGGACAGCCGTGTTTTAAATACGTTTATACGAGAAAGAGAATACCGCTGATGCGGACTAGAAGGGACTTGAGAAAATGAGCGGTTATTTGTATATATTGTTTCTGTTGATCAGCTTTGGCGCCTCTGTTGCAGGGGCCATCTGCGGAATCGGAGGAGGTGTCATCATTAAGCCTACCCTGGACGCATTTGGAGTGCTCAGCGTATCTGCCATAAGCTTTCTGTCAGGGTGCACCGTGCTAACCATGACCTGTTATTCTGTTGTCAAAGGAAAAATAAGCGGAGAATCCCTGGTGGATATGAAGACAGGGACTCCTCTTGCCATAGGGGCGGCCCTGGGCGGAGTTGTTGGAAAGTCCATGTTCCAGGCTGTTTCTTCTCTGTTTGCAGACAAGGACACGGTGGGAGCGGTCCAGGCGGCCTGCCTTCTGGTGATCACTCTTGGAACGCTGATCTATACCATAAAAAAGGACAAGATTCACACCCATCATGTGACCCAGCCTGTGATCTGTGTGGTGATCGGGCTGGTGCTGGGGATATTCTCCTCGTTTTTGGGAATCGGAGGAGGTCCCATCAATCTGGTGGTGCTGTTTTATTTTTTTTCCATGGATACAAAAACAGCTGCTCAAAATTCCCTGTATGTCATCCTGTTTTCTCAGATCACAGGAATTCTGAATTCTCTCATGACCGGAACTGTTCCGGAATTTTCCATGGGGCTTCTGGCACTGATGGCAGCAGGAGGAATCTTAGGAGGCATAACCGGCCGGGTTGTTAACAAAAGAATCCGCGAGCAGGTGGTCGATAAGCTGTTCATGGTTTTAATGGTGGTCATCATAGGAATCAATCTGTATAACATATATCAGTTTATGTAAACCATAAGGCTTAAAGGGAATTTTTGGAAAATTATGTGTATTATTTTACTGAGTAAAAGGGTATTCATGCAGATAAACCAGGGCAGCCTGGCCTTTGAACCAATCATTTCATTGATTCAGAAGCCGGTCTGCCCTGGTTTTTAAGAGAACCTATTCCTCATTGATTAATTTCTCAAGAAGGCTCTTAGCCATAATAATGTCCGATCTTTGCTCCTCACCGGATATTTCACGCTCTATGGTGATATCTCCGGTATATCCTATTTCTTTTAGTTTTCTTATAAAAGCAGGGTAGTTGACCTTACCCATACCAAGAGGTACTTCCTGGCCCAGCATGTGTCCGTCTGTAGGGTAGTTCCCGTCTTTCCCGTGAATGCCCATGACATATTCTCCAAACACATCCAGAGCATCCACGGGATTGGCTTTGCCGTACATAATTAAATTGGCAGGATCCAGATTGATTCCTATGTTGCCTTTTCCTGTTTCTTTTTCAATATCTTGTATGGCCCTCTTTAATGTGACCGGAGTTTCCTGTCCTGTTTCAAAGAGGAAATTCTGCTGATTCTTTTTACATTGCTGCACCAGTGATTTTAAGCACGTGAGGACGGCGGGATAGTTGGGATCATAAGGATTCTCCGGCATATAACCCACGTGTGTTGCCACATCTTTTACCTGTATCATGGTGGCAAAAGCAATTCCTTTTTCCAGCATCTTCATTCTCTCAAACCGAAAGGCTTCAGGCACAAGCCCCAGGGTTAAATGTCCGTCATAAAAATCCCAAACCTTTGGACCTTCCCAGCCGCACCAGAAAGCTGTAATATCTACCTTGTGACGGTCTGCGGCAGAGTTTACCTGATCTGCAACCTTTTCATTCATCAATTCCTGATTCCAGCATACCAGCTGGCAGCTTTCCATCCCCATGGAGCGCAGCTCCGCAAACTTTTCATTGATATCTGTATCCAAGAAAAGCTCTACCATTACTCCAATTCTCATGAAAATCCCTCTCTTTCTTTTTGTTACCCTTTCACGGCTCCGGCCGTAATGCCTCCCACAATATGCTTCTGCATGATTACAAAGAAAATCAGACTGGGGGCCATGGACATGACGATTCCCGGAAGCGCGTGTTCCCAGTCAGCTGTTTGTGCCGAAAACTGCATATAAAGTGCATTCTGAATGTTCATAGCCTTGGCATTACCTCCAACGATCAGCTGGTTGGTGATGATATCATTCCATGAGGCAAGAGTATCCAGTACCACTACAGTGGTAAGAATGGGTTTTAACAGCGGGAGAACAATGTTAAAGTAGGTTCTCACCTTTGATGCGCCGTCAATGCAGGCACATTCTTCCAGCTCGATAGGAACTGTTTTTACAAAACCATGAATCATATAGACCGCTAATGGCATGCACAATCCTATATTTACTAAGATATATCCGATCCGGTGCCCG
>JAEWRS010000129.1 GCA_023398855.1 Bacillota bacterium | reverse complement strand
CTCCATATGTGTGACAATAAAAAGGCCGGATAAAAAAAGAGCAGCGGACACGAAAAATGCTGCCAGAAATGCATGGATTCGTCTATTCCTGTTAAAACTGCTCACTTCAGCTTTTCCTTTCCTTCTTTGCCGCACCCGCAATTACCATATAAGACTGTGTGCTGTTCATCCATTTCAAAACCATGCTCCTCATAGATATGTTCCAAAAAATCAGCCATTTTGGAGCATTCAAGGGGAATAAACCGGCCGCACTGCCGGCATACCAGCTTTCCCGGTTTGTTCAGTTCTTCCTTATCAGCATAGCAATACCGTATTTTGTAGCCGTCTTCCGTGGGAAGCTTCATAACCTTTCCCTCTTCTGCCAGTCGTTCCAAAACCCTGTATACGGTTGTCTGTCCAACCTGCACTCCTTCTTCTTGTAAACAGTCCATAAACTGGTCGACTGTCCGGAAGCGTGATCGTTGATTTTTCAGACAATTTAAAATAATCTCCTGCTGTTTTGTTCTGTATCTGCCTCTCTCTGCCATACGAAACCTCTAATTTGAAATTGAATTTTATTTTTATATTATAACAATTCTTTCAATATTGTCAAGGGTTGGTTTTGACCTCATCAAAAAAAATCCCCCACTTCCATGCCTGAAAGGCAAAAGTGAGGGACCCGCTAAATAAGGATGCCAATATAGTTATACTTCTTTTTCTTCCTTTGAGCCAGCAATAAAATCCTCTCGCTGTGGTGTAAAGATATCCAGGATCACGGAATCTTCCAGTGCAGTAGCCCCATGCAGCACATCCGGTTCCACATAATAGCTGTCACCGGCCTTTAGCATATATGTGACACCATCAGCTTCATACTGAAATGAACCGGATACAATATAGCTGACCTGCTCATGAGGATGCTTATGTATGCTTCCGACAGCTCCCTTTTTAAAAGCAGCCTCTACTCCCATCATGCTTCCGCCCCTTGCAAGAATGCGCCTGGTAATTCCCGGCTCAGGGTTCGTAGGAAGGATTTCTTCATATTTTAAAACCATATTATCATCTCCTCTCTGCTTTATCAGATGAATACCTGACCGCCATTGATCTGAATAACCTCTCCCGTGATAAAGGAAGCCTTATCAGAAACCAGGAAGCCGATCACTGATGCCACTTCCGATGGTTCTCCAAGCCGTTTCATGAGGATTCCTTCCTTCCAGGACTCTAAAATCTCACGCTTTGTAGCAGAGTGGAATGCCGTGTCAATGGTGCCTGGTGATACGGCATTTACACGGATACCATATCCTGCAAGATCCTTTGCCAGCGCCCGTGTCAGCCCTTCAATGGCAGCCTTGCCTGCTGCATAGATTCCCGCGCCGGGACCTCCGCCGGAAGTAACTGCAATGGTACTATAGTTAATAATGGACGGGTTACTCCCCTTTTTCAGCAGCGGAATAGCTGCCCGGCTTGCAAAAAACGCACTGTCAAAGTTAAGTGCCATGACCCGTCTCATGAAAGAAGTCTCCATTTCTTCAAAACGCTGTCTTCCCCCAAGACCTCCCACGTTATTCACCAACACATCCAGGGACTCATATTTCCGGGAAATCTCCTCAAAGCAATGATTAACGTCTTCCTCTTTCATGGAATCCGCATAAATAAATTCGCTCTTAATTCCTTCTTTTTTTAATGTCTCCAAAGCTGTTTGCGCGTCCTCATGGTTGATTCCGGTGATAATCATATCATAACCGGCCTTCCCCAGCTCCATTGCAACACTTAAACCGATACCGCTTGTTCCTCCTGTGACCACTGCTCTCATGATTAATCTCCTTTTCTAAGCTTTTATAATTGTTTTGTCTCCGCCGCTATCTTCAAATGATAATGAGGGGAGACTCCTGTATTCCTGAGTAAAATGGTATTTCTCCTTTGATTCACCGGATTGTCCATTGTCTTTAATAAATATAGTTCATGGCTTCCAGTCAGGTCGATCCATATGCTCCACATGGCCTCTTCCGCCCTGGCACGCAATACAACATGATCCTCTCCTGTTCTCACTCTTTTTGTTTCAAGAATATGCTGATACCCATTTTTCTCAAAACCCAGAGATGCGTCCTCCAGATCCAGATCATACTCCAGGCTAAGAGCGGATTCCAAATGAAACACGTAATCAAAAATTCCTTCTGTTCTGCTCTCCACCCAAAAATCATCAAGAAAGGAATCCTCTGTAATCTGTATTGTCCTGGTATAGTCTATCCCTTCATAAACATCTTTTGCCGCCGCAGTAACCTTTTTTTCATCATAATACAGGCATTCACCAGGACTCACGGAAGTAATGTCCGTTCCATTCCAGCAGACAGTATTATGTGATAAGGTTTTCCGGTGCCATTGGTTGCACAGGCGGGCCCTGTAACCTGCATTGGACAAGTCCCTGGATATTCTGTGGTTCCCGTACATCAGCTCCACATTCATAATATCCGGATGGGCATGGGATTTCCCATTAAGCCCGTATTTCATAAATGCATTCCAGCCTGCATTTCTCAAAATCACATAATTGGACTTAGGAAAGTTATTGGAATACAGTTTCACCGGAGTGTATTTCTGATAATCAAAGTCAATGTTAAACAGCAGCTGTTCCAGGCAGACGCTGTTGCTGCAATAATACGGCTCTGACAGAGGCAGGGCTGTGCGAATGGAATCAGATGCTTCTATGTTCTTCACCAGATTGCCGATGGGGCTGTCTTCTCCCATTGCCCTTGCTGCCGTATGATAGATATAGCTGAATGTGCGCAGATTTAAGTTGGGCCAGCCATCGTTGGGATTGGGCAGGAATTGATTGTCAAATGAATAATGATATGCCTGTACAAACATATTCTGTAAAATTTCAGTCCCTGCTTTTCCAAAATCATAGCCATAAACATTACTGAACAGAAAAAGGTAAGTAATTCCTTCCAGCAAAAAGAAGTTATAGTGAATCGATCCCTCATACCAGAAATAATCCTTTGTCACTCCAGCTTCCAGCTGTTTTCTGATATTAAACTCACTGGTAAAGGCAAAATCAATCATCTCCTGATCCTGGAATGCCAGCCCCATGACACCGATGGCCGATAGATTCCAACAGCTGATATTGTGGATCCTTGTTGCCTGAGGAGCCAGCAGGGCATACATTTCCCGAAACATATTGTTATATACCAGATCCAGAAATTCCTGGCTTAATTCATCTCTTAAGATTTCAATGATCTGGGCAAAACGTATGGCAACTATGGATTCATTCAGCCCCTGGGGCATCATTTTACCGCAGCCCCAGGGCATGGTATCATAGGAATCTCCCATTACGGTTTCTTTGTTATGTAACGGAAACTCCTTATAATGACCGGCGTAAAATTCCATCACTGACACGGAATAATCAAAGTACTTCTTTTCCCTTGTGGCTTTATAAATAACCGCAGATACCAGTGCCATGATTACTGCTTTATTCCGGTAAAAATAGACCCATACACCGTCTAAAATCTCACTTTCATACACCTTGCCGCACACCTCGCACCGATGCCTGCCGGGAGAGTTTAAATCAAAGATCAGCCTGCCTCCGTCATCGTCGCAGAAGTAATAGTGCCCCCACTGGCTTAACCGGTCAGGAGAGTCAGAAAAACAGGGGAGAAATTCATCCACCTCTTTTTTCATTTCCTGTATCAGCTCTTGGCTCCATACTTGTGCATTGATCCGTTCATAAAACTTATCGTTTACATATTTCATTTCCTTTCCTCACTTTTTCCTGTTTTACGGAATCCGGTAACTTTTTCTTTCTCCGTTTTTGCTGCAAACATCTATAAAAGCCACATCCATCTCATCTCCAAAGCAAAACCTGTAGTCTTTTTCCCCATGTCTTACATGAAGCTCTGTTCCTTCAAAGGAAACTTCCGTATTCATTCCATCAAAGGTAAAGCATTCTATAAACGTCTGCCTTTTTGTGGGAGAAACCGATTGAAATGACAACGTATTGAGGAAAGCTTTACAAAGCTTATCCGGTTCCTGGGATGTCATGATACTGGCAACCTCCTGGGTATACTGGATTGAACAGATCTCCTGGTCTGAAAAAACCGTATATGTGACACCTCCGGATATCATGGGATAATAATAAGAATGCTCCGTCTGCTTTTGCCCAGGCATATCCGTGTTGGAAATAATACGGTAACTATGCTCTTTATCAGATTTACACACATCAATAAACAGAAAAAAGAATAATTGGTCTGTAAACAGCAGACGGCTTACCTCTTTCATGTTAAGTTCTTCTGGATAGATCCCCGAGGTTTCGCCTTTATAAATCACCATGGAATCATTCAGCTTAAAACAAGCCACTTCTCCCCGGTATTTTTCCTCAATGGGATAGCAGGGATCTTTTTCCAGCCTTTTTCTGGCGCTGCTCACATATGCATCATTCACATCCACTGCATCCGTATACCGGTCGTCCACCAGAATAACATTGTGGTTATCCGGCATGATATTCCGGTTGTATCCGTCTTCGCAGGTCAGATATTCACTTCCCCTGGCAAAAATATAAGAAAGATTATCCGGATGATGGTGGGAGAGAGAAAGACATTCCACACCTTCCCTGCGGTATAAATCCCAGCCGTTCATCCACTGCTTTCTGCCTCCCGGACATCCGCATTTTATGGTCAGTACCTTGCTGCTTCTGCTCCAGTCTTCCCGTATGGACAGCAAGCCTAGATCTTCAAAAAACCTTACTCCCGGCAAAAGGGAAAGGGGGTTTTCCAAAACACCGGGATCATACCATAAAAATTCCAATACAGCCTCCGGTAAAATGCCTGGCTTGATTTTACTCTGTTCTGCTTCCGCCATAAGAAATTCATCCAGAACCAGATTTCCAAAAGTCTGGGCAAATCCATCCCCATATTCAGCGGCCGCCTTATAATAGACACAGGGTGCATGTCCGCTGTGTCGGTCATGGCTGTCTCCAAAGTTCATCTGCTGCTCAAGATCACCGCAGGATTGATATAACCGGTAATAAAAAGTGTTTTTCAGATAATTGCTGGTCTGAAAATAATCCACTCCTTCTTGTACCTTAAGGAGATGAGCATATACAAACAGCCACATTCCCCCATATCTCCAATAGGGAACGCCTTCATAATTTGATCCGTCATCTGCAAGGAGCGAAAATACCCTGGAAAAATTCTTTTTTGCTTCCTCTATGTATGAAACCGCCTCGTCACAAGTCTCCGAAAGTACATATCCCGCAGCCGCCAGACCGGTCATATTGATCCAGTTGTGATTCTGATAATAATTGGTTGACCAGCCGTGACCATACGTATCCCGTTTATACTGGTACATGATATCCGCTTGATGCCTGATCTTAGCCAGTATATTCTCTTTTTCTTCTTCTTTAAAAAACGGCTTCAGCCAGTCATATCCCAAAGAAAGCCCAAACAGAATCCAGGATGCGGACAAATCCACATTGACCAAATGGGCGTTTCCCCATTGCTCATAGGACAAAACCGCTCCCATAAACCGCTTTGCTTCAGACAGATAGTTTTCCTCTCCGCTTAAGCGGTAGGCAAGGGCAAGGTTCATCATTGCAATCCCCATATACGTGGTGCTCTCTTTTGGATGCTGTGCCGGCAATTGATAAGTCTTATACCGGTCTGCCTGCATAAGCAGTCTTTCATACTGCTTTTTTCTTACGCCTTTGGCCTGTTCTTTATAAGGCCTTAAATCACCAATAAATACCAGACTGCTCATGTGTCTATTTCTCCTCTTTCTTCCTTGCTTCGGCTACTGTATCCATTAATCCGGTCAGCAGATAATAATAGATGGTGTAGACCGCTGCAAAGCCAATGGGTTCTCCGGGGAGGGTGACCGTGCCTTCCGGTAGGTGAAACAGTTCTTCCAACAGCATATTTACGCTTTGGTAAGTCATGTAAACCAAAAACACAAGAACCAGGTTTTTAAAAATCTCAGCCAGCTTGAAACCTGCATTCTGCCATCCGCTTCTCTCAAAATAGGATTGATTGTAAATCTTCCCTCGTCTCACTATATCAAACATCCGGTAAGCCACCGGATTATAAAGAAACAAGGTTGCAAGCCCCAACCCCAGCCCAAGGAAAAAAATCAAGTCCAGCGGATCCGCAAAAACGCCGGACTGTGTGCCAAATCCAATGAAAAAGTAGCACATGCCTGCAATCCACCATCTGAAAATTCCTGCTTTCACATTGTCCGGAATTTTCTTTTTTCCATATTTCTCTCTGTCAGTCATGATTTTCACCCGTTCTTTATTAAATCACCAATAATCAGGATTCCTGAAATGATGTAAGCCAAAAGGATTGCCATACTGAACCACACCGCATGATTTACCACGCTCACATGAAGGGAACGCTGAACAGAAATTGCATTCCTGTAAATTGTGACAAGATAGAATCCTATTCCTGCAGTTACAAAGCATATTAATGCTGTAAAGATTCGTTCCGCCACTTCCCGATTCTTGATACGGGTCGTTTCAAACAGGGCAACCAGCCCCATGAGAACAAACAGAAACATCACAAAGCCGCACATCTCATGTTCCAGAAGAAGCAGGGCCTTTACATGGATATTAGTAAAAATCAGATGCACCAAAGAAGAAGTTATTATAATCGTTTTCGCTATACCGGTTAACCGTTTACTCATCATTCTCCTCCGCCTTTGCATGCATTACTAATTCTGTTGTCTCCTTATCAAAAAAGTAGAGATGTTCCATCCCAAAGTGGATATTGACCTGATCGCCAAATTTGTCCTCCATGGTCTCAATCTGACATGCCAGAACCGACTCTCCGATATTTACATACAAAATATAGCAGTTTCCTAAAAATTCTTTGTTCTCCAATTCTCCTGCAACCGCATTGTGAGCTTTCCCGTCAGAGATGGAAAACTGTTCCGGCCTGATTCCCAATACGAGTTCCCTGCCTGAATACTTATTTAAGGGTTCCGCAATGCTCCTGGGTAGGAAAAGCTCATGAGAACCAAATACAAACCGGCTGTCTTCCACTCGGCCTTCGATGAGATTCATCTGAGGCGCACCAATAAAACCAGCTACAAATAAATTGCATGGCTCATAATAAATTTCATTGGGAGTTCCCACCTGCTGGATCACACCGTCTTTTAGGACCACCATACGGTCTGCCATTGTCATGGCCTCTGTCTGGTCATGAGTTACATAGATAGTCGTAACCTTTAATTCTCTCTGAAGTCTTACAATTTCAGCCCTTGTACTTGTTCTAAGCTTTGCATCCAGATTGGATAAGGGCTCATCCATAAGAAATACCTTTGGTCTTCTTACCACTGATCTGGCCAGAGCCACTCTCTGTTTCTGCCCTCCGGACAATTGCCCTGGCAAGCGTCTTAACAGGCTTTTGATCCCTAAAATTCCGGAAGCTTCCTGCACCTTGTCATAAATAACCGTGTCTTTTTCATGTCTGACCCGCAGGCTCATCCCCACGTTGTCATAAACCGTCATATTGCCATACAGCGCATAATCCTGGAACACCACCGCAATATCCCGTTCCACTGGAGGGCATTTATTCATGACCTTATCATCCAGAAACAGATCCCCATCCGATATTTTTTCCAATCCTGCGACCATGCGCAGGATGGTTGACTTTCCGCAGCCTGACGGTCCTACAAGGACAATAAATTCTCCATCCTCAACTTCCAGGTTAAAGCTTTTGACCGCACAAAATCCATTTTCATATGCTTTACTTATATTATTAAACCGGAGTTTTCCCATGCCTTTCACCTCTCCTAGCTGGCTTCTGACTGCTTAAGCTGTTCCTGAAGCCTTTGTCTTCTGTTCCCATGCTTCAAGCTGATGAAACCAGCTGCCAGAAGTATGATTCCACCGAACATGTTTGCTGCTGCAATCTCCGTGTTCTTTGCATATGGCTTCAGTACAAGGGGAACCAGCACAGACATTCTGATCAGCATGTATATTCCCAGAAAAACAGCTGCCACAGCCCATTTTTTATGATAAATGCTGACCTTAACGGCACAGGTAAAAAGCACAAATAATATCACAATATTAATCATTACCGTAATTCCCATTAAGTAGCTCACCGGCATTACATCCAGAACCATAATATTATAGATGAGTTCAGCCAATATGGCACAAAGTATCAGCGAATATGGCAGCACATCCTTTTTATATAATGACACGTATGCCTTTTTTTCTTTTTCAAGCAACCGATTATCCATTCCTTGCGCTTCCCTTCTTCTGATACTTCCGGAATTTAAAATGGCTTTTGCCTATGGCAGTGCTGTAATAAACACAGCAGAGAATATAGGATATGTAGATTCCCAATCCGATTCGGAATGTGGTAAAATGAGGCTCATAATCACCCGCGCTCTCCAACCGCAGGTATTGGAAATCCAGTCCCCCATAATAGGTCTCTATGGCCTGAAGGTTAAACAGGGCATAGGCGGAACATGCACAGCAAAGAAGAAGTGACAGCTCCATAATCATGAAAGCAAATTTGTCCGGTATTTTACCGAAAACCTCCAGCAAAAAGGAGAGTAGGATTACGATAACACCAAATACTGCAAAGGCAAAAATCTGTTTATTAAATACCTGCAGGATATAATCATGAAAAAAGGAAATCTGTTCATTCTGCATTAATTTCAATCCGAACAAGTCTTTATACTCCGTCATAAAGCAAAGAGTATAGATGAATACAAGGATTACGATTCCGGTATATAATCCTGCTGCTAATCTTTGAGTTTTTAAACACTTCTGCATCATCAGCTCCCACCTTTTTATAAGGGAGGGGAACGCCCCTCCCCCGGTTTAACTACTGTTTATTCAATGTCATGACATCATAGGCAGCCTGATAGGTCTCTTCATAAATCTCAAGACCCCGCTTTTTAAATTCTGCCGCATATTCTTCATAGTTTTTGGCTACTACCGCCCCTTGAGGCGCATTGCCCTTTGCCTGGTACCGGATGATATTAAACATGTATTCTACAATATCCTCTGTACCAAGGGAGGTTGTATCTGATATCGTTTCTTTCTGCCTGGAGGTCAGGGAGAATACCGGCGGCACCATCTTATAATAATTGGGATTATCTCCGCTCATCCCTTTTCCCGCATAAGTGGCAAAGTTGGTAGTTGAATTTTGCAGGAGAGCCCAGCCTTCAAATCCGCGTTCAGAAGTATACTGGTACTCAAAACCGATTTCCTTCTGATATCCAATGGGAATCAGGCAGCCCATCCAGTCTCTTAAGAACGTGGATAAATCTCCTTTTGCCACCTTGCCTGAAGTTTCATATACCCAGCTGGTGAATAACGGATACTGTAATCCATCAGGCCCGGTATAAGTTTTTCCTTCTTCCAGGTTCATTGGCATGCCATAATTCTGCAATCTGCTTCCGTCTTTTGTAAAAAGGTAATCCATAACCGCGCATGCCCTTTTGATCTGGGCTTCCGTAGAGCCTGCTGTGGAAATCGACCAGCCATCCGGCTTAATGGCCCTTCCGTTATCCAGATAATACTGCCATGAGCCGTTTACCTTGGCAACCGGAGGCAGAATCACAACGGTATCCGGATTTAAGGAATCAGAAGTGGAGGAAGCAATCCAGTCGTATGTCATAAACCCAAAGGATGGGGCCTCTCCCTCGTCAGTTCCCCATAAGGTGGAACGGTAGTTGGTTTTTTCCGTTAAGTCATATGCATCGGAATAAATCAGCCCTTCCGCCTCCATCATGGATAAATACTGCAGGACATTGTACACGCCTTCCTTTGAATAGGTATACTGGATATGTCCGTTCTCATCAATATACCACCTTGCGCCATAGGAATCTGCACCATGGACCTTTACGCCGTCAAAGTATGTAGATAGCCGGAGTAAATCCTCCCGGTAGTTGGACTGTCTGACAAAAAGGGGCCATACCACATTTGCTTTCCCATTGGTCAGCAGAGTGGGATTTGCTTTGATGCAGCGCATCAGGGCGATCATCTCATCCATGTCATAAGCAGCCTTTTCCCCCAAAAATAATTCCGAAGGGCTTTGGTAATCGTAATTATCCTTAATGTACTGGATCAGTGCATTGGTCAGGGTTTCCCCATTTTTTACTTCCAGTGCATTCTGAAGCTCAATAATATCCTGGTCCGTTTTCTTTACAATATCAATTCCTTCCTTTGGAGTAACTGTTCCACCGTTTTCACCAGTTCTGCGGTTGTTATCCACATAAAAGCCTTTATAATGCACATCAAAGGAATTTTTATCATAGGCGGCGCCTTGTGCATCCAATAGCCCGGTAACCCAGGATTCCCGGATAACAAAGGTCCTTGCAATCTGATTCAGCTCTGCAATATAAGGCACGTGGTAAATATTCCCGTCGTAAGCGGTGATCGCAGACTTTACATCTGGATTTTTAGATAAATAGTCTTTAAAATTAGGCATATAGCCTGTTTTCATCATTTCGCTTAAGTTCACAAATTTTCCTTCTGTTCCATAAAACATAAGGCGTTCTGCAATGGATTCACCACCATAGATATTGGCCCCGGAGAAATTTGATGTGGATTCCGTCTGGATCATATCAGTTGCCTTCACATCCTGTACCGTCACATCTGAAAACTTACTGTTTAATTCCTTTTCCATATAAGTCCACATTGGTTTTAACATACCGGCTGTGACAACGGTGCCATCCGGCAGAGTCAATGGAGATTCCTGGTTGTAAGTCATGGTCCTGGACTTATTTCCATTGGCAACATGAAACTTTATTTCAACCATATCTGTTAAATCCGTCTGATCACCTGCCTCCTCACTGGTCTCCGGCTGTGTTTCTGCTTCCGTCCGGGCCGATGCCTGATCCACAACGGATGATCCACATCCAGTCAATGCCGAAGCAAGCATAACGGCACACAGAATACCCCCTGCTACTTTGTTTCTCATAAAAATCCTCCTTCTGCCTTATGGCGAATAAATCATTTATCCTTTTACTCCCCCCATATTCACGCCTTTTGCAAAGTACT
>JAEWRS010000115.1 GCA_023398855.1 Bacillota bacterium | reverse complement strand
TTCAGCATCGTCGCTCACCCCCAGATATGCTTCAATTACCCGTTCGTTGTTCTGAATCTCATCCGGCGTTCCATGGGCGATCAGCTTTCCGAAATCCAGCACATAGATGCGGTCAGAAATCTGCATGACCAGATCCATGTGGTGCTCGATCATGAATATGGTAAGATGATAGGAATCCCGGATCTGTAGGATAAAATCCGTCAAATCCTGGGTTTCCTGGGGATTCATACCCGCAGCCGGTTCGTCAAGGATCAGAAATTCTGGCTCAGTAGCAAGCGCCCTGGCGATTTCCAGACGTCTTTGCAGACCATAGGGAAGGGAAGAAGCGATCTCATCTTTTAAGTGGAGTAAATTCTGCTCCTCTAAAAGAGCAGTGGCCTCTGCCCTCATCCGTTTCTCTTCCTTATGGTTTAACCGGAGAGTCGCTGAAAATACATTCTGCTTTGCCCGCATGTGTTTCGCGATGAGAACATTGTCAAATACGGTCAGCTGCCCGAAAAGGCGTATGTTCTGGAAGGTTCGTGCAATCCCTTTTTTGGTGATCGCATCTGGTGAACAGCGTATCACCGGAATGGGCCTTGGCGTGATTTCCCCCAGGTACATTTTTTGCATCTTTCCTTTTGGGGTATTGGAAAGAATGGTTTCTCCCATAAAGTCCACCTGCCCGAAGGTAGGCTCGTAAATGCCGGTAACGCAGTTGAATGCGGTTGTTTTTCCTGCACCGTTGGGACCGATTAAAGCCACGATCTCTCCCTTGTTTACGTCCAGAGTCAGACCATTTACAGCCACAACGCCGCCGAACTGCATGGTAATGTCCTGCATGTGAAGCACATTGACGGTCGTATTTTCTGTGTTAGACATTATGTGTTATCTCCCTTCTGTGCTTTGCTATCTTTCTTCCATTTATCTGGAATGCGCCGGATCAGCCTTCCAAGACCTTCCCAGGAAAACTCATTGCTGCCCATGATCCCGCGTCGGTAGAAGAGCATCACTGCCATCAGCAGGATAGAAAAGATGACCATACGGAAACCGGACCGGAATAAGGGAATCTCAAATCCACCGATGACAAGAGGATTGTCAAAGAAACGAAGCCATTCTCTTCCGGCAGTGACCAGAAAAGCTCCGATGACACTTCCGGTAATGCTTCCGATTCCACCCAAAACTACGATCAGAAGGATATCATAGGTTAAGTTGATGGAAAAGGTTTTCGAATCAATGGAACGCATAAATATGGCCAGAAGCCCTCCGCCTACGCCGGTAAAAAAGGAGGAAATAACAAAAGACAGTTCCTTATAGCGGAATAGATTTAAGCCCATGGCCTGAGCAGCCACTTCATCTTCCCGGAGAGCCTTAAACGCCCGCCCGTAAGAGGAATTGACGAGAAGAACCATTAAAAAGATACAAAGGGCACAAAGTCCAAAGGCGGCAAACAGGTTTGGAAATCCCGGGATATTCTTTAATCCGTAGGAACCGTTGGTAATCGTGTTTAGCTGTGGAGCGGCAATGACGGCCCGGATGATCTCGGAAAAGCCCAGGGTTGCAATGGCCAGGTAATCACTTTTCAGCCTGAGAACCGGGATGCCGATGAGCGCGGCCATGGCTGCAGCCAGAAGACCTGCGAGGATCAGAGCCAGCCAGTAGGGAACGTGAAGGTTTGCAATGGCAGGAGCAATGCCGCCCACGTAATAAACACTGGCCCGGCTTTCAACCGGAATGGTCAGGATGGCCACGGTATAGGCTCCGATTGCCATGAAACCGGCCTGGCCTAAAGAAAATAGTCCTGTGAATCCGGTAAGTAAGTTCATGGAAACGGCCACAACCGCATAAATGGCGCTTCGTTCCAGGATAGAGATCTGATAACTATACTGGGAACTGTTTGCCTGCAAAAAAGCCAGCAGGCCGATACTGGCCAGGAGAGCAATCAGGGTATAAAGTTTGTTTTTTGTAATTGAATTTTTCTTCATAGTGGGCACCTCACACTTTATCGGTCGTCTTCTCGCCGAACAGTCCCGTAGGCTTGATCAGGAGAATGATGATTAACAGCACAAAGGTAAATGCATCGCTGAAGGTGGAATATCCCATGGCAACCAGAGCGGTTTCCCCCAGCCCCAGGATAAAGCCACCGATCACGGCACCTGGAATGCTGCCAATACCACCAAATACTGCAGCCACAAAGCATTTTAAGCCAGGCAGGGAGCCGGAGAACGGAAATACGGTCATACGGTCTGTAAAATAAAGTACAGAGCCTATGGCGGCTAAAAGAGAGCCAATGGCAAAGGTAAAGGTGATGATGTGGTTGATTTTGATTCCCATGAGAGAAGCGGTATCATAATCTTTTGCCACTGCCCGCATGGCCATGCCGATTTTGGTCTTATTGATCAGGATGATAAGTCCGTAAACAATGATTAAAGTTAAAACCGGTGTTAAAAAGGTGACAAAGGAAGCAGAAAGACCGCCGATCTGGTATATTTTCTTCAGAAATGGAATTTCCGGATACCCCTTTGGCAAAGCTGTAAATAAATAGGTAGCCAGGTTCTGTAAAAGGTAGGAGACACCGATCGCAGAAATCATAACCGACATCCTGGGAGCTGAGCGCAATGGACGGTAAGCCACCCGTTCAATGGAAACACCTAATAATACGGTGACCAGCAATACCACTGGAATGGAAAGGTACCAGGGAAAACTTGACATGGCAAATATCATAAAGTAACCGGCCATCATAAAAATGTCGCCGTGGGCGAAGTTGATGAGCCGCAGGATCCCATAAACCAGGGTATAGCCAATGGCAATTAGCGCATAAGCGCCGCCCAGGGAGATACCGGTCAGGCACTGCTGTAAGAAGGTTGAAAGACTCATGTGACGAAATGCCTCCTATCTGTTGAGTATGTATTGTGCAGCAAATTAACCGAATCTGGGAGGTTCCCGGTTTCCGCGGGGATATCTGCCTGACAGGGCTTACTGACTGTGCAAATGGAACGAGTGGGGAAGGAAATACGTCCCCACTCATCTGGTAATGACTGCATTGTCACGGTAGATTATATTATTTCACCGTTGTAGTTGTTAAAAATTTGAACTTGCCGTTTTCAATAGTCTTGATGAATGCCATATCCTTCTTAGCATCTCCATTTTCATCAAAGGAAATACTTCCTGTAACGCCGTCAATGGATAAGCCCTTTAAAGCATCCCGGATAGCAGTGCCGTCTGTAGAGCCAGCTGCTTCGATGGCTTTTAATGCACTGAGGTAAGCGTCGTAACCAAGTGCGGATACAGCCGGAATAATCTCATCCTGTTTGTTTTCCTTTAAATAGGTCTTAAAACCAGAGATAAAGGAAGCTGCCTCATCATTTGCAGGTTCTGCTTCGTCAAAAAAGGTGGAGAGTACAACGCCATTTGCGGAATTGCCTGCATTTTCGATGATGGTGGAGTTTTCCCAGGTATCGCCTGCAGCGATGGTGGCAGTAATTCCAAGCTCACGGGCCTGCTTTATGATAAGAGGAGCAGTGGTAATGGAAGACGGAGCAAAAATGATGTCAGGATTCTGAGCCTTGATATTGGTAAGAATAGCCTTAAAATCGGTCTGATTGGTCTGGAACTGTTCTTCACTTATAACGGATCCGCCTAAGCCGGTAAACGCTGTTTTGAAGAAGGAACCAAGGCCCGAGGAATAGTCATCTCCTAACTGAGTAATAACGGCAGCTGTCTTTGCTCCATTGTCGTTGGCGTAGTTTGCCATGACCGTACCCTGGAAGGGATCCAGGAAGCATACGCGGAAATAAAAATCATTTCCCTGTGTGACCTGGGGATTGGTACAGGAAGCACCGATGGCAGGGATCTTTGCATCTGCAAATATTTGTCCTGCAGCAATGGAGACTCCGGATCCGTAGCTTCCAAGTACAACGGAAACCTTTTCGCTCATAAGCTTTTGTGCTGCACTAACGGCTTCTGTCTTGTCGGATTTATTATCCACTTCAACCAGCTGTACCTTATACTCTTCTCCGCCGATCTTAACGGTTGGGTGAGTTTTGTTTGCGTAGCGCATTCCCAGAACTTCCTGGAATCCGCCGCCTCCGTTTTCTCCGGTGGTAGGTTCGAATACACCAATCTTTACGACCTTTTCTCCACCAGAACCGGAAGAAGAGGAACCCGAACTGCAGCCGGCAACCAGGCTGGCGCTCATACATGCTGCAAGAGTGACTGCAAAAACCTTCTTCAATTTCATAATATTATCCTCCTTTATGTGTATCTCATACAAATACAACTGTCTCTCGTGTGGATACACGTTGCATTATATTATATACAGAATATTGTAAAAGTGCAAGAAAAAAATGAAAGAAACGATTATTTTTATATAAAATAAAATATTTTCCATAAAAAATAATCCGGTCTCTTTGCAAAGAGACCGGATTGTTGTTTTATATCCGCTTACGGCAAATTACTGGTTTTCAATGGCAGCGCGGATGAATTCACGGAACAGGGGATGAGGCCTGTTT
>JAEWRS010000107.1 GCA_023398855.1 Bacillota bacterium | reverse complement strand
CTTTCCAGCTGGGAGATGAACCCCTTTGACAGCTCTGCGCGGTCAGCCAGCTCTTCCTGAGTAAGCCCCTTTAAGACCCGAAGCTCTTTTAGTTTTGAACCGATATCCATATGCTCCTCCTTTTTGTTATAATAAGCTGAAAGTTTACTTATACTAACTGACGATAAATATAACTAAAAAGTTTAGTAATGATAAACAGGCAGCAAGATACATTATACTGATTTTTCATTGTATGTCAATAGTTTTTAAGGAAGTTTTTCCTTAACAAACGGGGAAATTTATGATATGATACTTTTAGGTTATGCCAGGAGGTTCGATTCGCTTAAGGGCTTGTCGAATGGCTGATTTTCTGAACCTAAGCTGCCCTTGGGTTTGCCCGGATAAAGGGAATCACGCCGAAGAAGATATCAGGAGGAAATGTAAGATGAAAGGCAAGTATATGGCTTACGTAGGTTCATATTCCTACAACGGACAGGCAAAGGGGATTACCGTATACGATGTTGATGTGAAAAAGGGCCGTTTTGTTCTAAGATGTGAGGTGGAAGTTGACAATTCTTCTTATGTGATCGCATCCAATAACGGGAAGACACTGTATTCCATCGCTGATGAAGGTGTTGTGTCCTTCCGTATTCATGAGAACGGAGCCATCACAAGGCTGAACACGGCCAATATAAAAGGGATGAGAGGATGTCACTTGTCAACCGATGAGGAGGACAAGTATATTTTTGTGTCAGGATACCATGATGGAAAATCCACAGTGCTGCGCCTGAATGAGGATGGTTCGATTGGTGAGATTGTAACAGGGGTGTTTCATAAGGGACTTGGCAGCGTGGCAGAGAGAAATTTCCGCCCGCATGTGAGCTGCTCCAGGAGAACTCCTGACGGTAAATTTATTATGGTGGCTGACTTAGGAATCGACCAGATCAAAATCTACCGTTTTAATGAGCATGACGAGGAAATGATTCTGGTGGATGTCCTGCACTGCGAACTGGAGTCCGCTCCCAAGTGCTTCCGTTTCAGCTCCGACGGAAAGTTTTTCTACCTTATTTCCGAATTAAAGAACGTGATTGATGTGTTCACCTATGAAACAGGGGAGCGCCAGCCCAAGATTGAAAAGATCCAGACGATTTCCACCGTAGGATCTCAGTACAGCCAGCTTACTGCGGCTTGTTCCCTGCGCCTCTCCAACGATGAAAAGTATGTATACTGCGGCAATGCCGGGGATAATTCTGTTTCGGTTTACATGCGGGATAAGGACACAGGGCTTTTAGAGGCGGTTTGCTGTCTTCCCATAAGCGGCAGTTATCCTAAGGATGTCTGTGTGTTCCCTGATGATAAGCATATTGCTTCTATTAACCATGAGACAGGCAGCATCACATTTTTTACGGTTGATTATGAGAAGGGACTTTTGATCATGAACGGCAAGGAAATTAAGGTCAATGAGCCTAACAGCTGCGTTATCGTAAAAGTTGGAGTATAAAATACCTTGCAGGTATATCTTTACGCCCTATAACACAGAACGGGCCAGGCAGAGGAAAGAAAGGAAGAAACATACATGGCAGGATCAACACTGGGGACGATATGGAAGGCAACAACCTGGGGGGAATCCCATGGGAAAGCCATTGGGGTAGTGGTAGACGGCTGTCCGGCCGGACTGAAACTGGGGGAAGCGGATATCCAGGAATACCTGGACCGCAGAAAGCCGGGGCAGAGTAAATTCACCACAAAGCGCCAGGAGGCCGATCAGGTAGAGATCCTGTCCGGGGTTTTTGAAGGATTGACAACAGGGACTCCCATTTCCATGATCATATGGAACACGGACCAGCGTTCCAGGGATTACGGAAACATCATGGAGGTTTACCGCCCAGGTCATGCAGATTTTACCTTTGATGAAAAATATGGGGTCAGGGATTACCGGGGAGGCGGCCGTTCCTCCGGAAGGGAGACCATCGGAAGGGTGGCGGCCGGCGCTGTTGCCGCCTGCTTTTTAAAGAGCCTTGGGATCACTGTGAACGCTTACACCAGATCAGTAGGGCCTTATGAGGCAAAGCCGGAGCATTTTAATATGGAGGAGCGGGATAAAAACCGCCTTTTCATGCCGGATGGAGAGACCGCTGCTCTTGCGGAGGCATACTTAGAAGAGATGATGGGAAAACTGGATTCAGTAGGCGGTGTGGTGGAATGCGTGATTAACGGCGTTCCTGCCGGGCTGGGAGACCCTGTGTTTGAAAAATACGATGCCGCACTTGCAAAGGCTGTCATGTCCATCGGAGCTGTGAAGGGCTTTGAGATCGGAGATGGTTTTGCAGCTGCCCGCTCACTTGGTTCCCAGAATAACGATGGCTTTTGCCGCGGGATAAATAAGAGCGTGGAAAAGGCAACGAATCACGCAGGAGGGATCCTTGGAGGGATCAGCGACAGCTCACAGGTTGTCCTTAGGGCGGCATTTAAACCCACCCCTTCTGTTGCCCGGTTGCAAAAGACCGTGACCCGTGATGGGGAAGAAACGGACATCCAGATCAAGGGACGCCATGATCCCATCGTGGTACCCCGGGCGGTGGTAGTGGTAGAAGCCATGGCAGCTCTTACCACGGCAGACTTACTCCTTACAAACATGGCTTCCAGAATGGATAAAATTCTGGAATTTTATGGCAGAGAGGGAGCAGGAGAAGGAATCTGAGGTTTGGAAACTTGATAAAAACCGGCATTTATGATAAGGTAAATGCCGGATATATTCTACTCACACACAGTCGGATTAACATGTCTGCATGTTCAGCCGGCAATGACAGTATAACAGGAGAATAGCGATGAAGATTGCAATGGGAAATGACCATACGGCCATAGAAATGAAGAATTACATCAAAGAATTTGTAGAGAGCATTGGCTATGAGGTGATTGATTTTGGGACCAATTCTACCGAAAGCTGTGATTATCCGGAATACGGGGAAAAGGTAGGCCGCGCTGTTGTGGATGGAGATGCCGATTTGGGGATTGCCATCTGTGGAACTGGAGTGGGGATTTCTCTTGCCTGCAATAAGGTTCGGGGTGTCCGCGCCTGTGTATGCAGCGAGCCTTACACGGCAAAGCTTTCCAGAATGCACAATGATTCCAACGTCCTCTGCTTTGGTGCCCGTGTCATTGGTACGGAATTGGCAAAGATGATCACAGAAGAGTGGCTGGATGCCAAATACGAAGGCGGAAGACATCAGCGCAGGGTGGATATGGTCATGGATATAGAAAAAAGAAACTAAAGTATTGTACGAGGAGGAAGACATATGAAAAAAATCGGATTTATCGGTATTGGGATTATGGGAAAATCCATGGTACGTAATTTGCTGAAGGCAGGCTATGAGGTGGCTGTCTATACCAGAACAAAGAGCAAGGCAGAGGACATCATTTCTGAGGGAGCCATCTGGTGCGAGGATGTCATGTCCTGTTCAAAGGGCAGGGATGGGGTCATTACTATCGTGGGATATCCCCAGGATGTGGAAGAGGTGTATTTCGGGGAAAAGGGAATCATTGCAAACGCAGACCAGGGGACCTGCCTGATCGACATGACCACTACCAGTCCCAAGCTTGCGGTACGGATCTATGAGGACGCAAGAAAGGCGGGACTTACAGCGATGGATGCTCCGGTAACAGGTGGAGATACAGGGGCAAGAGAAGGAACACTCACCATAATGGCAGGAGGAGACCGGGAAACCTTTGACCGTTGCCTTCCTGTCTTTGAGGCTATGGGAAAAGCTGTCCGGTACAACGGAAAAGCAGGTAACGGCCAGCACACCAAGATGTGCAATCAGATCGCCATTGCAGGAGCTGTTTCCGGAGTATGCGAGGCAATGGTCTACGCAAAGGCTAACGGTCTTGACGTAGGTGTCATGGTAGATTCCATTGCATCCGGTGCAGCAGGGAGCGCCCAGTTAAATGCAATGGCACCCAGAATTTTATCCGGAGATTTTGCACCTGGTTTTTTCATCAAGCATTTTATCAAGGACATGAAGCTTGCAGCCGAAGAAGCGGAGGCTTCCGGCATCAGCCTTGGTGTGCTTGAACAAGTTCTCTCCATGTACGAAACAATGGCAGCTTCCGGACTGGGAGACGAGGGAACACAGGCTTTGGTTAAATACTACCAATGGTAAATGGGAATTTAAAAACGCAGGCAAAGGAAATATGATTGGCCTGCGTTTTTTCTTATTCAATTTTTTTAATGGAAGGGAAATACCGGAATAAGACTTTTGCAATGATCTTGTCTTTTTTCACAAATTTATGCTTCCATCTTCTCGCATCTGCGGAGAAATTCCGGTTGTCCCCCATCATGAAGTAACTGTTCTCCGGCACCTCGTAGTGGGCGTCAGGCTCTGGTTCCATTGGCTCTGGAAGGTAAGGCTCTTCAAGAGGTGTTTCAGAATTATTTAAGTAGATCTTTCCGTCCCTGATATCAATGATATCACCTGGAAGGCCGATGATCCGCTTGACATAATAGGTTTTTTCTGTTGGATCGTCAGGGAAATGGAAAATGGCTATGTCTCCCCGCTTTGGATCGTCAAAATAATAGGTTAGTCTGGAGCCGATTACCCGGTCCCCTGTCATAATGGTTTGTTCCATGGATCCGCTGGGCACCCTGCTGTTTGCAATGATCAGATTGTTGAGCAAAAATGCAATCACGGCGGCAGTGATGATGATCTTAATCCAGCTGATGATTTCTCCCCGCCAGCTAAAGGATTCTCTTTCTTTGGGCATGTTATCGTCTCTCTTCATATAATTTCACTTTGTTTCCTTCCTGATGATTCCTTTACAAAGTTTATATGAGATTGATTTATAACGCAAGGGGTTTTACAAAATGGTAAGAAAATATTCACAAATACTCTACGGATTGTCCACAAAATCATGATAATATAAATCCAGATAAAACACTTTCGTCAGGGGGACCGGATTATGGGGAAAAGCCGGAATAGGAATTGGAGACTAATGGAAGCGTCCGCATCCATGTTTGGAATTTCAGTACTGCTCCAGGTATTAGCAAGAAAGGTTCCTGGATTTGGGGACTGGTATGCCAGGAAGGTTTACAGGATCATGGAGGGAAGCATGGGGAGAGTGTCAGGAGCTTTCCCCTTTGCTCTTGCGGAGGCTGCCGCTTACTTACTCATCC
>JAEWRS010000469.1 GCA_023398855.1 Bacillota bacterium | reverse complement strand
CTACGATCAGATATACAGGAATTTACCATATATTGGAGTTATAGAACAGCAATAAGGAGGCAGCATGTTGAAACAACAGCAACCATTCAGAGGCTTGGGCTTTCTGCTCCTTCTGGTCATCATGCTTATATTTGCCAGTAGGCTGCCGCAAAAGAGTGAGATCATTACCAATCAGGATTTGATGCAGGCGATTGATAATGGGACCATAGCCTCGGCAACGATCAGGCAGAGCGACCCGCCCCCAACGGGACGGATTGAGATGGCCATGACTGACGGTTCGTCAAAACAAGCCAATGTGTCTAATGTAATTGAGATCCAGGATCGTTTGGACCGTAATGGAGTCACCTATACGGTGGATGCAGTACAAAAGGAGAATTTATTCCTGACCATTACGCTTCCGTTGATCCTGACGGCAGTAGTTTTAGTTTTTCTGTTCATGCTTATGAACGCCAGGGCAGGGGCAGGAGGCGCAAATGCCAAAATGATGAATTTTGGAAGGAGCCGGGCTCATCTTGCAAAGGATGCAAATAAGGTGAACTTCGGTAAGGTCGCAGGCCTTGAAGAGGAAAAAGAGGAACTGGAAGAAGTGGTTGATTTCCTAAAGAATCCTCAGAAGTATACCAGTGTGGGCGCTCGGATCCCCAAGGGAATTCTGCTTGTAGGACCACCTGGAACAGGAAAGACTCTTCTGGCCAAGGCAGTGGCAGGAGAGGCAGGAGTACCGTTTTTTTCCATTTCCGGTTCCGATTTTGTGGAAATGTTTGTAGGCGTGGGAGCCTCCCGCGTGAGAGATTTGTTTGAAGAAGGAAAAAAGCATGCTCCCTGTATTATATTTATTGATGAGATCGATGCGGTAGCCCGCCGGAGAGGCACTGGTATGGGCGGAGGTCATGACGAGAGAGAGCAGACTTTAAACCAGCTCCTGGTAGAGATGGATGGCTTCGGGATCAATGAAGGCATTATCGTTATGGCAGCCACAAACCGTGTGGATATTCTGGATCCTGCGATCCTGCGGCCAGGCCGTTTTGACCGTAAGGTAGGAGTGGGAAGACCTGATGTAAAAGGAAGAGAAGAAATACTGAAGGTCCATTCCAAGGAAAAACCCCTGGGAGAGGACGTGGATTTAAGAAGGATCGCTCAGACAACGGCCGGATTCACTGGAGCTGATTTAGAAAATCTTATGAATGAGGCAGCCATTTATGCGGCCAGACACAGCAAGAAGTTTATTAACCAGGCTGACGTTGAAAAGGCTTTTGTGAAGGTGGGAATCGGAGCTGAAAAAAAGAGCAAGGTAATTACAGAAAAGGAAAAGAGAATCACGGCTTACCACGAAGCCGGCCATGCGATTTTGTTTCATCTGCTTCCTGATGAAGGACCGGTGCATACGATTTCCATCATTCCTACGGGAGTGAGTGCTGCCGGATATACCATGCCATTGCCGGAGACGGACCATATGTTCAACACCAAAGGGAAAATGCTTCAGGATATTATGGTGGATCTGGGCGGGAGAATCGCAGAGGAGCTTATTTTCGGTGATATTACCACTGGAGCTTCTCAGGATATTAAGCAGGCCACAGCTTTGGCAAGAGCCATGGTGACCCAGTACGGGATGTCCGATAAGGTAGGCATGATAAATTATGGCAACGAAGGTGATGAAGTCTTTATCGGCCGGGATCTGGCCCATGCAAAGAGCTATGGAGGCCAGGTGGCCAATACCATAGATAATGAAGTAAAACGGATCATAGATGAGTGCTATGAGAAGGCAAAGGAAATCATTTTAAAACATGAGGAAGTGCTCCACGCCTGCTGTAAGCTGCTCATGGAAAAAGAAAAAATTGGCCAGCAGGAGTTTGAAAGTCTGTTTTCTTCTGTTGCAGAAATCTAAAGACTTTTGCGGGCTTAAAAGGAATAGAAGCATGGAATCCGGGAAAATATCTAAGTTTTTTTTCTGGATTCTGTGCTTTTTTGTAATTAATGCGGGGGCAAAGAAAAAATGCATAAAAAATTAAAAGTAAAAAAATGATGTTTGTGCACACTTATTTTCTAAGCCGTGGTATAGTAATAATCGTAAACCCCCCCAATACATTATATAGTTTTTGCTACACCCCATAAGAAACGAAATACCTTCTCCGAAAAACGGTCAGCTGCCCCGCTGGCCGTTTTTTATGCCCCTTGCTAAAAATGCCGGGTTGTATATTTCGATTCAATCGGATAAAATAGAACGTATAGATGACGAGAAAGGAAATGAAAATGATATGTGCTTCCAGCCTGAGGCGTTAAATAGAGATGCATTATTTACAGATGAGACAGAAAGTTTCCGATTCCCGGCAGAACCCGATTTTGGGGACGATGTGGTCCTGTTTTTTCGGACGGCAAAGGACAATGCAGACCAGGTCTGCTATATCCAGAATGGTTTCAATGAAGAGGCAGCCATGGAAAAGGAAAGCTCCGATGAGCTGTTTGATTATTATAAATATACGTTAACGGAAGTCCGTGAAAAGATCAGCTACTGCTTTAAGGTCACAAAAGGAGAAGCGGTCTGTTACTATAACCGGCTGGGGCCTGCTGATGAAAATATGGAAGTGTTTCACTTTCGTATGGTTCCTGGATTTTCTACGCCTGAGTGGTCCAAGGGTGCGGTTATGTATCAGATTTATGTTGACCGGTTCTGTAACGGAGATGCCACCAATGACGTGGTGGACGGGGAGTATGTGTACGTTGGCCGTCCGGTATCCGGTGTAAAGGATTGGGGGAAATATCCCAGTCAGATGGATGTG
>JAEWRS010000428.1 GCA_023398855.1 Bacillota bacterium | reverse complement strand
GATTAAGCCACATTTTCTTTATAATAGTTTTTTTATTATCAATACCATGGCGCAAATGGGGGATGAAAATTTGCTGGAGTTTACTAACCATCTGGGGGAATATTACCGTTACCTTACCAGAAATGCTGCCGACATTATCCCTTTATGCGAAGAAATTGATCATGCACGCACTTACACCAGTATTTTATCCATGCGTTTTACAAAAAATCTAAAGGTGGAATTTGGTTCCTGCCCAGTGGAATTCCAGCAATTTCCTGTTCCCCGGCTTATCATACAGCCTTTGATTGAGAATGCTTTTGAACACGCAGTGGAAAAAAGAAGAAATGACCGGATCATATCTATTTCTTTTGAGACACAAATGGACAGACTGCATATCCGTGTCGAAGATAATGGGACCAGCTTGTCAGATGAGAAACTATTACAGCTGCAAAATGCATTGACATCTCAAGCTGATGATGCAGAAGTGACAGCATTGATTAATATTCACAGACGATTGCAGCTGCAATATGATGAAATCAGCGGGGTGGTACTGGACCGAAGCCCTTTAGGGGGGCTTGGGGTTACTTTGATGTTAGGATTCAGGAGGGAGTAACATGTATCGACTATTAATTGCCGATGATGAAGAAATTATCGTTAACGGGTTGTATGATATTTTTTCCGGCATTGAAAATATGGATCTGGATGTATATAAAGCATATTCCGGTGAAGAAGCAATCCAGTGGCTGGGACGGACAAGAATGGATATTGTCTTGACTGATATCAATATGCCTGAGATTAACGGCCTTCAGCTAATGGAAGAAATCAAGAAACGCTGGCCATGGTGCCGTATTATTTTCCTGACAGGGCACAGTGAATTCAACTACGCTTATAAAGCAATCCAATACAATAATGTAAGATACCTATTAAAAACTGAGGGATATGGAAAAATTATTAAAACAGTTGAGGACATCATACAGGAGCTGATAGATGAAAACCAGACAAACGAACTAATTCAAAATGCCAAGGACCAGATAAATCTTGCTCAGGATTTATTCTGTCAAAAGTATTTTTATGCATTGCTTCATGGCGATCATTCATTAAAGATCAATGCAAAAGAATTTAATAGACTTTTTATCCATTTAAAGGCGGATGAGCCGGTAATGCTGATTTTAGGTGAAATTTTACTTTTACCTAAAGGGGTGGACTTTTGGGAAAAGAACCAGATCATGTATTCGATCAAGCAGTTGATCGTCAGATATTTTGCCATGAATATTAATAGCCTGGTGGTGCCGCTTAAGGATGACAAAATAGCGGTTTTTGCGCAGTTACATAAAACACAATCCCATTCCCATAATCCTTATGGCAGTATGAGTGTATTTTTAAAAGGGACTTTAGAGATGGTCCAGTCAGCCTGTCGGGAAAGACTTCATGCTCCTGTAACTTTTGCTTTAGCTGAAAACCCATGTCAATGGGAGAAAATTCCTGAAAAATATGTGTCTCTAATTGATCTGCTGAATTATCATGCTGGCAGTGATATGGAAACAATTATTGATGAACGTGAGTTTCGGAAACAAAGACAGACATTTATACCGGCATTTACCGGCAATGCCAATTATGCGGATACCTTGCTGCAGGGATTACTGTACAGGAAGGATCTAAGCAATTTGAAGCATTCCTTTGAAACAGGTGAAGAGCAGGAGTATTATGATTCTCTCAGAGACTGGTTGGAACCGCTTAGTGAAATACAAGACAAAAATGATGTAATCGCTTTGGAAGCATATCAGACAATCCTGACTTTTTTTCTCTCCTGTGTCAATCGTTTTCAGCTGACAGCCCGTTTCACAGAATCCAATCATATAAGTATGCTGTATAACAGCGGTAAGTATAGTACCTGGAAGGATGCAGCCGAATACCTTTTTGAATTGTCTCATGTGCTCTTTGGTATGAGAAAAGAAGAGCAGAACAAAAGAACAAACGATACGATTGATTTTATCAGGCGTCATGTGGAAAATCATTTGTCAGAAGATTTGTCTTTGACCAGCTTGTCGGAAAAGACTTATTTAAATCCCTCCTACCTTTCCCGGCTTTATCATCAGACAACCGGGCATAAGCTTTCCAGCTTTATAGAACGTTCCAGAATTAAAAAGGCGAAAGAATTACTTGAAAATCCCCATGAAAAGGTATATGAGATTGCAAAGCAGGTGGGATATGATACTGCTGCCTCTTTTACCCGTTTTTTTAAAAAGGCAGAAGGAATATCTCCACAGGAATATCGTGATTCTGCTATTGCAACAAAAAGGATGAAAAGCGAAAAATAAGCAATGAATGTAAAAATAAGTAAAGGTCTTGGAAAATTCCGGTAAAGAAATGCCAAGAAAATCAAAAGTAGGTCATAGAAAATGCATAAAAACACCCTTATAATTAGGAAAGGAGTTGGTTATAAAGTATAAAAATAAGGAGGGTTCTATGAAAAGACGTATTTTTCCTGCAGGTGTAACCGCTGTATTGATCGGAGGCATGCTGCTGACAGCCTGCGGGGGCAATCAATCGGGAGTTTCATCGTCATCTGCAAGTGTTTTAAATGGGGCAGAGTCAGCAGTTGAAAAAGGAGGCTCAGCCGGAACAGAGGAGGCTGATCCATTTGGTAAATACGATCCATCTGTTAAAATGACTTTTGCACGTACGGTAGACAATGATTTAAATGACAACATCCTGCCAAAAACACCGGGAGAAACAATTGACAGCAACAGGTGGCTGGATTTGTATTCTAAGGATTTAGGTGTTGATATCAGCTATGCCTGGACAGTAAGAGGCGGACTTAATGACGATGCCTATACACAGAAACTAAATGTGACCATTGCATCCGGAGATTTACCGGACGTGCTGATTGTAAACCGCACACAGCTGAAGCAATTGGCAGAATCAGATATGATTGCTGATATGACAGAGTATTTTGACAGGTATGCAAGTAAGCTGACAAAAGAGGTCTATGATTCGGAAGGCCCGGGAATTCTGGAATCAGCTACCTTTGGCGGTCATTTAATGGCTGTTCCTTATGCAGATGCCTCAGTGGAAAGTACGCAATATCTATGGATTCGCCAGGATTGGCTGGATAAGCTCAATCTGGAACAGCCTAAAACCATGCAGGATTTACTGGAAATCGCCAAAGCCTTCACAACGCTTGATCCAGATGGAAATGGAAAAGACGATACCTATGCAATGGCAATTACAAAGAATTTATACAGTGGCGCTATGGGCGTGGAAGGCTTCTTTGCAGGATATCATTCTTATCCCAATATGTGGGTTACAACGGATGATGGTTCTTTAGCCTGGGGGAGTGTTCTGCCGGAAACCAAGGAAGCCTTACGTGCGCTGGCTAAGATGTATACAGCCGGAGAAATTGATCCGGAGTTTGGCATCAAGGACGGTGCAAAAGTCGCAGAACTCATAGCAGCAGGAAAATTAGGGATTAATTTTGGTGAACAATGGAATCCAATGTACCCCCTGATCAGCAACTACCAAAACGATCCAAAAGCAGATTGGGTGGGTTATCCAATCGTATCCTTTGATGATACATTACCTAAAGTTGCGCAGAAGTTCCGTACTCAATGGTATTATGTGGTCCGCAAAGATTATAAGAATCCTGAGGCAGTTGTTAAGCTGATTAATCTTCATTTAGAGAAAAACTGGGGTGATAACAACGAATTTGACTATTATTATATGCCCGCTGAAAATGAAGGCAAAGGCGTTTGGAAATTCTCACCTGTTGCACCGGCTCCCACCAATAAAAACCTAGAGGCTTTTAATGAGATCCAAAAGGCGCGGATTTTGGGTGATATGAGCATTCTGGAAGGGGAACCGGCTGTAATTCAAAAAAACCTGGAAGCTTTTCATGCCGGGGATACGACCCAATGGGGGTG
>JAEWRS010000392.1 GCA_023398855.1 Bacillota bacterium | reverse complement strand
GTCATTGACATTGGTATCGTGATTATAGAAAACATCAGAAGAAAGGACATTGCCCACAACCACTTTTGTTCCCAGCTTTCCGGCTGCTTCCGCCGCCTTTACCAAAAGTCCGTAATCAGCAACAGGTGCAAATGTGCCTGGAAGGCCAAATTGATAAGCGTAATTGGAATCCGTGCATGCACCCATTGCAATCACCACATCCATAAGCTTCACCTGATCCTGTAACGCGCCGGCAGAACCGATGCGGATAATCTGTTCCACATCATAAAAATGATACAGCTCATAGGAATATATGCCCATGGACGGCATTCCCATTCCTCCTCCCATAACGGAAATCTCTTTTCCCTTATAGGTTCCGGTAAATCCCAGCATATTCCTGACCGATGTCACTTCAACCGGGTTTTCCAGATACGTTTTTGCAATGTATTTTGCCCGCAGCGGATCTCCAGGCATTAAAACTGTTTTTGCTATTTCTCCTTTTTTTGCCCCATTGTGGGCGGTTGGTGTCAGCTCCACTTGATCGCCTCCTCTTTTATCATTTATCCTGATTGATCATAATACGTATGGCCTCTACTGCCGTCTGAATGGCCCCATCCGTATCATGGACAATGGGATTTTCCAGGCCGTGTCTGGCCCGTTCCTGATTAGCTATCACCAGGAACACGGAACCGGCTCTTACCTTAAGGGAGCTGGCAACGATAAAAAGTGCCGCCGACTCCATCTCTGATGCCTTGCAGCCTAAAGCCATCCATGCATTCCATTTGTCCAGAAGTTCACGGGATATGGGCTTTGTCTCCGGAGAATGCTGCCCATAAAAAGAGTCCTTACACTGGACAACTCCAATATGATACGGCTTCTCCAGCACTTTTGCCGCCTCTGCCAGGGCGTTTGTCACCTGAAAATCCGGAACAGCGGGAAATTCGATGGGCGCGTACTCCCGGCTGGTTCCTTCTGCGCGGATAGCTCCGTTTGCGATGACCAGGTCCCCGCTTTTTACCTCCATATCCATTCCCCCGCAGGTGCCCACACGGATAAAAGTGTCTGCGCCCGACATCACCAGTTCTTCCATGGCAATGGCAGCCGACGGTCCCCCGATTCCCGTTGAGGTCACACTGACTGGCTGGCCGTCTAAGGTACCGGTATAGGTCACGTACTCCCTGTTATCCGCAATCAGCCTTGGATTGTCAAAATATTTTGCAATCAGCGCACAGCGCTTGGGATCTCCAGGCAGGATGACATACTTACCCACATCTCCTTTCCCCACCTGGAGGTGATACTGTTTTCCTTCTATTTCAGAATAATTTGTCATATCAAATCCGCCCTTCGCTAAATCTCATTCTCATCAATTTTTTCTGCTACCATCGCCTTAATGCGCTGGTATTGTTCTTCATTTATAATGATGCTTCTTCCTTCCCGGGAGATATATCCATTGTCCTCCATCTGACTGATGCAACGGTTCACTGTCTTCACACAAAGCCCGGTACTGTTGGACAAATCCTTTCTTGTCAGCTGTATGCGGCAGGTACCCTTGCGGGAGGATTTGCGGTAAATATGCAAAAACAGCAGAAACAGTCTGTCGCTTCCCTGTAAAAATAAAAACAGACGTTCTTTCCTGACCTGCTCCAGAAGATAGATTCCCATGGCCTTCACCTGTTCTAACACAGCATGGATATCCGACAGCATCCATCGGCTGAACTGATCCTTTGACACACATAGGAATCTGCAGTCAGTCTCTGTCATCAAGGTAGTCCGGTATAAGTCAAACCCCATGAGGAATTCCATGGCGCCGAACACCTCTACCGGATAGAATCTTGTATAATCGTAGGTAATCTCCTGAACCCGATAGTCTGTCGCCTTGACAATGCCCTCCACCAGAATGTAAATAGTATCTACTGATTCGTTTTCATGAATAAAGGTGGTGCCTTTTTTCAGCTTTACGATTTTAAATGCCTCCAGAAGCCATTTCGGTGCATTGGCCAGATAATTATTTAAATATTCCCGGGATTCGCTGCGGAGTTCATTGATCAGAGACATGGCATCGTTCATGGTCCTCCTCCTTTCGTATCTTTATTTCTCACTTATATTTTACCTTATGATCAATGAAAAATCACTCTTATCTTGCATCTTTTTCGTATGGCTGTCCGCTGGCCTTTGGCGCAGAGGATTTTCCTACAAACAGAATCAGGATCACAATGGTAATCATGTAAGGAAGCATGGCCAAAATAGAGGAAGGAACCGCAAATCTTCCTCCTCCAAGGGTAACGGTAAGAGCCTGGGCCGCTCCGAATAATAAACAGGCCCCATATGCTCCATGAGGAGTCCACTTTCCAAAAATCACGGCAGCCAATGCAATAAATCCCTGTCCGCTGATAGCAGTAGGAGTAAACTGGGGTATAATAGCAAGAGTCATGGATGCTCCGCCAAAACCAGCCAAAACGCCGGAAGCCAAAACACAAGCATACCTGATTTTAAAAACATTAAGTCCCATGGTATCTGCTGCCGCCGGATGCTCTCCCACTGCACGGATATGAAGTCCCCACTTTGTCTTGTAAAGCAAAAACCAGAGAAAAACAGCCAAAGCAAAAGCAATGACAACCGTTACATCCACGTTTAAATTCCGAAATGTTCCTCCGCTTAAGTTTCCAAACAGCTTTGGTATCTTTTTGGGAACAGGCAGGGACATGGTGGCACCGTCAAAAAGTAACCGGCAGGCAAACAGAGCCACACCCGGACCAATTAAATTAATGGCAATGCCGGAAATAGTCTGGTCAGCCTTACAGGTAATGGAGGCAACTGCATGAAGAAGGGCAATCATACCTCCTGCCAGGCCAGCTGCAAAAAATCCTGCCCAGGCACTTCCTGAATAATAGCCGACAGTGGCCCCTGTAACGGCTCCGATGGTCATCATCCCTTCAATTCCGATATTCGTAACGCCGGACCGCTCCGACACCACTCCACCCAATGCAGCAAAAACCAAAGGAGTGGAATACATAAGTGTAATGCC
>JAEWRS010000378.1 GCA_023398855.1 Bacillota bacterium | reverse complement strand
GAACCAACTATCAATATCCGGTAGTTGGTTTTTCGCGGGAGTATATTAAGAGCCAAACTATATTTAGTTGGGCTCTACCAAAGATTACAAGAATGTGGCTAAACATTCCTCTGGATTATAACACATAAAAATGCATATTTCAATCATTTCAATGAATTTTTATTCATTTTCATAACGGAAATAAGGAAGACGCTTTAATTTCGTGAATACATTTTGATAAAATATTTTAAAACACTGATGGGAATGAGGGATAGTTGTTGTTGATTTACTGCTTTTTAAGCTTCCGCTTTTTCTGTATTTTCCTACTTGCTTGGAATAAGCTTTACTTTAATTTCTTCTATTTTTAATATGTCCCCTTCGGAAATGATCAAATTTTTAAACTTTTTGATGAGTGAGCTACTAATAGAGCTTTCGTCAGCAGACTCCCCCATAATTTCGTTGATTCCAGAGTCAATACTTGAAGCGCAAATGATATTTCCGTTTCCCTCGATCCACTCTATATCATAAGTTCCGGCGGGAATATTGTCGCTTGCTCCAAACTGACCGTATCCTACTTCCATTTCCTTTAATCCGCTTTGATCGCGTTCTATCATAGAATCCACTAAACCATCATCACACCCGGCAGATATTTCTTGCGCACCTGTCACGGTCAATGATACACCTTCTGAAAGATATATGTTACTTAATTCTTCGGTTCCAAAATTATCTATTCCTATGCTTTTTCCAGATTCATTATTGTGGTCAAAAATTACGTTTATTGCGCCGTCGCTTGAGAGCAAATTTCCTGTTCCTTTTTTACTATAAAAATGATATGTACCAACGGGTATATCCGTACCAATCAAGTAATGGCCCGCGGTGAGAGTCGTCGAATAAGCTTCGGTTTTTTCTGATGCCAAAGGCATATTCTCTGATTTACCTATAGACTTGTCTGTGTGATCGCTTGAACTAATGCTGTCAATTGCTATGACAGAATAGCGTGGATATATCGCATACATTCCGTAAAAGCCTAAAAGCAAAATGCTAAGTGCAGTTAAAATCAAGCCTGTTCGTCTGGTGGTCCGCCAGCGCTGGAAAAACTTTAGATCTTCAACATTTTTTTCGCGAATTGCAAGATACGGGTAATTTGCTTTGATAAATCTAAGGGTTTTTAATATTTTTTCATTTGATTTTACATTAAATTTGAATCGTATAGTATGGCTATGCTTATCTGTAAATTTAATAAAACCAGAGTTGCGTTTCATGGCGTACATATAATCTATTTGTTTCAAATCATCATATAAAACGAGCTTCTTGTTACCCAAAAACGTGATTATGCCTGCCTCTGTCTTGCGGACGTACAGTGTTTGCGATGTTCCTTTTATACCCATATCCCACCTCGCTGTTTTAAAATAAAAACTCTATATACTATTATAAATATAGATGCGATATAACACAACACATATATGGTAAGCATTTCCTATTAAGAAGAAATTAAGGAGTGATAAAATGGAGGTATGAAAATACTGCTTGATGAAATCATGAAAAGTAGGAGGCTGACAGAACGTCAGGTGAGCATATTGACTAAAATTCCTCAATCCACAGTTCATGATATACGGAAAGGAGCCATGGCAAGACTTGACACACTGGAGTCACTGGCAAAAGGACTAAATGTAATGATTAATGATTTATTGGAAAGCGACTACATATATAAAAAGTGAACGGTTTTCAGGTCAAGGTATTCCATTTTTATAGAAAATGAGGTTTAATATAAGTATCATATGTTAGGAGGGCTACAGGGGGATGAACGAAAGAAAAAGCAAAGAAGAGCTATATATGGCGATGCAAGTAACAAGGATAATTAGATTGTCTAATTCAAAATTCTGTTTGCTATGTGATGATTTAAACAAAAGTAATCTAAACGAAATTGCAATCGTTTTGACAAAGGCAAGAAGCAACCTGAATATTTAAATCTAACAAATGTTTTCATGTTGCACGGCGTGTTGCATCATGCAATAAAATGCCATATTTTTGCATTAAATATGACCTATTTGAATGAGCGTGAGTATATTAAAACCCCAGTATTTACAAGGAATATTGTATTTACTGGGGTTTTCTTATAAAGCAGATAACGGGAATCGGACCCGCCTCCTCAGCTTGGGAAGCTGATGTTCTACCAATGAACTATATCTGCTTAATATTATTTGACGCGTTTTATATTATAGCATAGGAGAGTAGAAAAATTCAATACTTTTTTATAAATTTTGGCAAAAAAATTGTCAGCAACTTGCCAAATATGGAAAAAGCATTGTATAATGAGGAATGACAATACTAGATGTGGAGGAGTATCATGGCAAAAACACAGTATAATGCGGACAGTATTACCGTGCTGGAAGGTCTTGAAGCAGTGCGGAAACGTCCGGGCATGTATATAGGCAGCGTTGGAACAAAGGGATTGAATCATTTGATATATGAGATTGTAGACAATGCGGTGGACGAGCATCTGGCCGGTTACTGCGATCAGATATGGGTGACCCTGGAAGCGGACGGTTCCTGCACTGTTAAGGATGCAGGACGGGGAATTCCTGTGGAAATGCATAGCAAAGGTGTATCGGCAGAACGTGTCGTCTTGTCTACGCTTCACGCCGGCGGCAAATTTGATAATGATGCTTATAAAACCAGCGGCGGCCTTCATGGAGTGGGTTCTTCTGTGGTAAATGCCCTGTCGGCCCACATGAAAATTAAAGTATACAAAAATGGTCTGATTCATTATGACGAATATGCGCGGGGCATACCAGCGGTAGAACTGGTGAATGGCCTGCTTCCCACGTTAGGAAAATCAAAGGAAACAGGAACAGAGATCAATTTTCTGCCAGATGGAGAAATCTTTGAGAAAACGCGTTTTAAGGCAGACTGGCTTAAAAGCCGCCTTCATGAAACTGCCTACTTGAATCCGGCCCTGAAACTCATCTATATGAATAAACGGCAGGGAGAAGAAGAGACTGTTGTCTATCACGAGCCGGATGGAATTATTGCCTATGTCAGAGAATTGAATTCCGGAAAAGAAGCAGTTCATGATCCTATATATTTTAAGGGAACAATGGAAAAAGTGGAAATTGAGGTGGCTTTGCAGTTTGTGGATACCTTTGAAGAGAATATCCTGGGATTTTGCAACAATATCTTTACCCAGGAGGGAGGCACTCACCTGGCTGGATTTAAGACCCGTTTCACCCAGATGATTAACACCTATGCAAGAGAGCTTGGGATTTTAAAAGAAAAAGATGCAAACTTCACAGGAGCTGATACGAGAAACGGCCTGACAGCCGTTGTGGCGGTAAAGCATCCGGATCCTATTTTCGAAGGGCAAACAAAGACAAAGCTTGCCAGTGCAGATGCAACAAAGGCAGTATTCGCTGTGACCGGAGACGAGCTCCAACGCTATTTTGACCGTAATCTAGAAGTTTTGAAGGCAGTGATTGGCTGTGCGGAAAAATCTGCAAAGATCCGGAAGGCAGAGGAGAAAGCTAAGACCAACATGCTTACCAAATCCAGGTTTTCCTTTGACAGCAACGGAAAGCTGGCTAACTGCGAAAGCCGTGAAGC
>JAEWRS010000329.1 GCA_023398855.1 Bacillota bacterium | reverse complement strand
CCTAATGTGGAGGTGGAATATTTTCAGGGCGGAACCGGTACAATACAGCAAAAGGTCGCAGCTGAAAAGGATAGCGGCAAGCTGGGGGCAGACATTCTGATGGTTGCTGAACCTGCTTATGCATTGGAGCTTATGGCAGATAATTACCTACATCCATACAAATTCTCTGAGACGGACAAGCTGATCGGAGAATATGATAAAGATGGTTACTGGTATCCGGTGCGTATTCTGAATATGATTTTAGCATACAATCCTGAGATTACCAAAAAAGAGGATGTACCGAATTCGTTTGAAGATTTTGCAAAAGATTCTGCAATGAAGGGTTCTCTTTCCATGAGCAATCCTCTTACCTCTGGCAGCGCGTATGCCTCTATCGTAGCACTTCATTCCAAATACGGGGATGATTATTTCAAAGAATTGGGTGCACAGCAGGTTATGGTAGAGTCTGGTTCTGTCGCTTTGACAAAACTGGAAACAGGCGAATGCAAGGAAGTTATGATTCTGGAAGAATCTGTTCTTAAAAAGAGAGAAGAAGAGGGCTCCAAGCTGGAGGTTATCTATCCTGCCGATGGAACCATATCCGTGTCTTCTCCTATCATGATTATCAATGATGAGCACAGTGCCAATGGAAATGCATCTGTGGCAGAAGCAATAGAGGAATGGTTTTTGTCTGTACAGGGACAGGAATATATTGTGAAGGGCTGGATGCACTCTGTTCGCACCGATTATCCCGATGCCCCTTATGACGGACTTGCTACGGCAGATATTATCAAATCAGCCATGCCCATTGATTGGCAGAAGTGCTTAAGCGAGAGAGAATCTCTCCGGTCCTTATTCCAGGACAATGTCCAGATTCCTGAGAAGAAATAAGGAATTAAAAAAACAAAGAGTTATCTGATAGAATTGATGCAAGGTGCGGCTGCGCAGGATCTGCCGCACCTTCTACATAATCCAAAGGACGGTGACAGGAGTTGTCAAAAGACAAAAAGTTCTATTTTGATATAAAATGGGTAATTATTCTTGGTATTATACTGTTTCTTGCCATATTTCAGCTATTTCCTTTGGGATATCTGATCTATCGCTCGTTATTCCCTGATGGAAGCTTTACGCTCATGGGAATAGGACGTATCTATTCAGTCCCCAATAATTTAAATTCTTTACGTAATACTTTGGTCTGTGCAGGTGCAGCGATGTTTTTTGGAGTACTGATTGCGTTTCCCCTGGCCTGGCTGGTGGGAAGAACCAATTTATATTTTAAAAAGTTTTTCCGGACCCTGTTTGTTATAACTTATATGGTGCCTCCCTATGTAGGCGCTATGGCATGGCTGAGACTCTTGAATCCAAAGGTAGGTACCCTGAATGTAATGATTAAGGAATTATTGCATTTAAGTGAGAATCCTTTTAACATATATTCCATTGGCGGGCTCATCTGGGTGCTGACCACATTTTACTATCCATACGCATTTATAACAATCTCCAGGGCAATGGAGAAAATGGATCCCTCGTTAGAGGAAGCCTCGCGCATTAGTGGGGCCTCGCCTGTTGGAACCTTGCTTCGTGTTACAATACCGCTCATGATTCCCAGCATCATTGCTTCAGCGCTTTTGGTATTTGTTTCAGCAGCCAGCTGTTATGGGATTCCGTCAATCATCGGAGCGCCAGGTAATATCTATACGGTGACCACTGCTATTGTGGATTATGTATCCATTGGATCGGAACAGGGACTGACTGACGCCACCAATCTGGCTGTATTTCTGATGGTCATGGCTCTTCTCATCCTGTTTGTCTCAAATTTTGTGGTAGGAAAAAGAGATTACATCACGGTATCCGGTAAGTCAACCAGACCGAATATTGTGGATTTGGGGAAATGGAGGATTTTAATTACTGCCTTGGTCTCAATTTTTGCAGTCATTGTGGTGGTGATTCCTTTTGTTTCCGTATTTATGACCTCATTTACTGTTAATATGGGAAAATCTCTCTTTGAAGCAGGCAATTTTACATTCAAGAATTGGCATAAGATCGTTACAAATAATACCATTGTCGGCTCGCTGAAAAATTCGGTATTGTCTGCGGTTGGAGCAGCAAGTTTTGGTATGGTGGTGTGTCTGGTAATGGCATATTTATTAAAGCGTACCAATGTGAAAGGAAAGGGAATACCGGATTTTTTAATTACGGTAGGATCTGGAACTCCCAGCGTGGTGATCGCCCTGGCGCTTATTATGACCATGAGCGGAAAGTTTGGTATCAATATCTATAATACCCTGACAATTATGATCATAGCCTATATGATTAAATACATGCTCATGGGGATGCGGACCGTGGTATCGGCGTTTTCCCAGGTGAGTCCCTCCCTTGAAGAGGCCGCCCAGATATCCGGTGCAGGCTGGATAAAAAGGCTGTTTGATGTTGTATTCCCGCTGATTGTGCCATCAATAGTAGCCGGTTGGTTTCTTATTTTCATGCCTTGTTTTTATGAGCTTACCATGTCAAATCTGTTATATTCCAGCAAGACCAAAACTCTGGGCGTAGCACTATATAAGTTTCAGACAGAAACCAGCCAGCAGACTGCATCTGCAATGGCAGCAGGAATCCTATTGGTGGTAATTATCTTAAATGTAGTCCTGGATAAACTGACAAAAGGGAAGTTTTCAGTATAGGAAAGGAGCAGCAGAATATGTCTGTTATCAGTATGAATCAAGTTACCAAAAGCTTTGGTGACGTACAGGTTTTAAAAGAGTTCACCCAGGAATTCAAGGACGGGGAATTTATCACACTGTTAGGACCATCCGGGTGCGGTAAGACCACAATGCTGCGAATGATAGCGGGTTTTGAAAAGCCGACCACTGGCACAATTACAATTGATGGCAGGGTGGTAAACAGCGGGGATACCTTTGTTCCTCCGGAAAAAAGAGAGATTGGTATGGTATTCCAATCTTATGCGGTGTGGCCGCATATGAATGTGTTCAATAACGTGGCATATCCTCTCAGAATACAAAAGCTTCCAAAATCTGAGATAGAGAAGCGGGTAAAAAATGCATTGGAAACCGTACATTTGTCTCAGTATGCCGGACGTATGCCTTCTCAGTTATCAGGAGGACAGCAGCAGCGGGTGGCTCTGGGGAGGGCTCTGGTTGCCGAACCCAAATTATTGCTGTTGGATGAGCCTTTGTCTAATTTGGATGCAAAGCTGCGTGAAAGTATGCGATATGAAATCAAAGAAATCCAGAAAAAGCTGAAGATAAATATTGTTTATGTGACCCATGACCAGATTGAAGCAATGACAATGAGTGATCGAGTGTTTGTTATTAACAAAGGTGTGGTACAGCAGGTGGGATCGCCCATTGATATTTATAGAAGACCTGCCAATCAGTTTATTGCAGACTTTGTTGGCAAGGTGAATTTTCTAAAGGGAATATCAAAGGACGGAGTGATTCAGTTAAAAGGTACTAATGCTGTATTGGAATACAATGGAGAACAGACTGGGGATGTGATTGTTTCTGTAAGACCTGAGAATATCTCCATTGTGGAAGCTGGAGAGCAGATTCGCGGGCAGGTGGAGTCTACGTTTTTCCTGGGTGATGTGACTGACTGCCATATCAGAGTAGGTGATGCAAGTATAAGGGTAATATCGGACTCCCATTCCTACGATACATTAGAAACCGGACAGGAAGTAAGCTTGAGTATCAAGGATTATCTGGTTTACCAGGATACGGGAAATGATGATTTCAGCAAGATTTTGACATAAGATAAGAAAAAGAGAAAAAATTGTGAAAGTACAGGAGAGAGCTAATTGCATCTCTCCTGATATTTTGTGGGTGACATTCCCACAATTTTTTTAAACTGGTTGCTGAAATAAGTAGTATCAGAATAACCGACGGTATCTGCTACCTCATATACCTTCATACGATGATCCTTTAGCAGCTGCATTGACAGCTTTATCCGGTAATAGATCAGATAGTCGGTAAAGGTATAATTTGTCTCTTTTTTAAATATTCTGCTTAAATACCCCTCGCTGATATCCAGATATTGAGCTACAGCAGTCAGACTGATATCTTCCCGGCAATGAGAATCAATATATTTGATTGCTCCTGCAATGTATTTATTTAACGTATGCTCGGAAAGCGGGAGATTGGGAACAAACAGCAGCATGTTTTCATTGGAAGCTGCAGGTGGCTGATGTTTGATACTGTCTATTACCGTTTTAACGGAGCTTTCCAGGTCCCCATTTTTCAGTGGCTTTACGAGATAGTCTTTTACCCCCAGTCTGAGAGCGCTTTGTACATAATTAAAATCATTATATGCAGTCAGCATGATGATATGGGACTGGCCGCCGGAATCCTTCAAAGCCCTGACCATTTCCGTACCATTCATGCGGGGCATTTTTACATCCGTGATAATAATATCAGGAGAAAGGTCAAGAGCCATCTTTAGCCCTTCTTCTCCATTGGAGGCTTCTCCCACCAGTACGCATTCTAAGGATACCCAGTCAGTCGTCAGTATAATTCCCCGCCTTACAGGAGTTTCGTCTTCTATTACAATTACTTTATACATACATTAACTCCTTTTCACGGGGATGTGTATGGTAACAACAGACCCGCCCTCCTTTAAATTACTGGCAGAGATATGATAATTGTCAGCATAATATAACTTTAATATCTGGATAACATTATATAAACCCAGATGTCCCTGTTTCTTGACCACTTCTTTCTGATTCAGCCAATCCAGCATGTCTGTATTAATACCACTGCCATCATCGGTGACGGAGACTGATAATATGTCTGTTTCGCCGCCTTTATGTATTTCGGCATAGATACATATGTAACCATTTTCAAATCCTTCCAGGCCATGAAGAATAGAGTTTTCTACCAAAGGCTGCAATATCATCTTAGGAAGCAGGCAGTCATAAATTAATTTTGGTATTTCTTCTGCAAACACAAATTGTCCGGAAAACCGGATTTTTTGTATTTCCACATAATACCGGATAATCTCAAGCTCTTGACGCAAAGTGACAAACGGCTGTGAAGAGATAGAGTGCCTGAGTATTAAAGCCAGATTCTCTGCTAATGTAGTGACTTCGTTGCCTTGGCTGATTTTAGAAAGCCATTTGATGGAATCAAGTGTATTGTATAAAAAATGTGGATTTAACTGTGCCTGGTATAATTTCAGCGTGGTTTCGTCAAGGTTTTTTTGCCTGGTGACAGCTGATTTTATATATTGGTCAAGCTCTGCTGCCATATAATTAAAGCTACGGGAGAGCCTGCCAAGTTCATCCTTTCTGTCTGTATGCATACGGATCGTCAAATCTCCTGTTATTACTTGTTTCATTGCCTGATCCAACAGATTAATGGGCCTTGATATGCTGCGGCTGAAAAACAAGGATACCGCAAAACAGAGAAACAGGCATAAAAGGGTGATGATCGTTGTAATCAAATACATCATATTGATTGAAGCTTTACTGATTTGCGCCTGTTTTTGTAATACAATGTTATAGTGATACTGAGGACTCCTATAGCTTTGATATAGATAGCGTTCCGGGTGATTCTTTCCCCGTCCATGATCCAGCATAGCTGATACATTGGAAAGGTCAGGGAGAGGGCGTGAAGTATAGATTGGTTCTAATATGGAATCAAGTATCATCAGGCAGTCGGATGCAATGTAATCGTTGCTTAAAAGATGAGCGAAGCTGTCTTTATTGAAATTTAAGACAATGTAACCGGCCGCAGTGCCCTGGCTGTTAAAAAGAGGCCGTGCGATCTGATATAATATACTGGTATTTCTGCTGACAAAGGTATCTGTTTTATAATACACCGTATCAGAGGTGAACGAGAACTTCTTGAGAAGTCCCCAGTATAAGGGTAAAGCAGCCGGTACTTCTTCGTTATCAGAAGCTAATAAGAGGCGGCCATTAGCGTCGTATAAGCTTATGGTTGCATAACCATAAATCTTATTAGCAGCCTGATATAATAAAATATATAAATCCTTTTGCAGATATGGGTCTGCTGTTCCGGCCATAAAACGGCTGGTGGTATCATCCTTTGTTAAATCGATGAAGATGTCCTCGCTGATGGAAAATATTTCATCCATATGATTTTTAACTTGGTCCATCTGTAATTCCAGTTCCGTTTCGGTACGGTGTATCAGCGATTTATCCAGTATGCGCACAATAAAAATATTGGAAAAAATAATTGGTATCAGCGATACTGCCAGACAAGACAAAAAAATATGATATTTAAATGGAAGACTGAGAATAAACTGCTTCGTATTTTCACTACCTTTCACTTATGTTTGTGTTTAAATGATTGTTCCACCCCACCAGCATGATCTTATACTGCTTCATGATCTCGTTAAAGGGAAGCGTAAACTGAGGCAGTTCGGAAAGTGGACGAAGGCCCTCAGGGGCAGAGATATCGGTTCTCGCCGGACGCAGGTGATTGTTGTCAGATAAAAATAAGGCTACGTCTTCAGAGGTAATAAAGTCTATAAATGACTTAGCTGTGTTGGTGTTGGCTGATTTGTTACTTATGGCGGAGCCATAAGTAATGACAAAGGTTCCTTCATTGGGATAAATATAATTAATATCAGGATTATTCTTTGTTATGCTATAGGCATTATCCTCCGATGAAATCCCCAGATACATATGCCCTGTTTCAATAGAAGTATTAAGGGTCTGCTTCGAGTCATATGTTTGATACTCAAGATTTTCCACCAGTTTTTTTGTATATTCGCCAATATTACCGATGATGTTGTTGGAAATAAGTAATGCATAAGCTGAAATTTCCGAATCATTGGGACTGATAAATGCAATTTTGCCTTTCCATTGATCTGACAACAGGCTTTCAAAGCCAGCAGGTATTTCCTCGGACGTAACCAGCCGCTTGTTGTACATGATCACAACAGGAAGGTGATAAAGAGGGACCCATGCACCGTTATTTATAATCTCCGGGTTGCTGTCAAAGGCTGAGACTTCCACATGATATGGTAACCACGCAGAGCGATGAAGCTCCAGCATTACGGAATCAATTGCAAATACTACATCAATAGAATCTGTAAGAGCACCTGACTGGATGCGTTCAGCAAGATCAGTAGAGGAACCCGTGATTACTTTAACAGAATGACCGGTTCTTTCCATGAATTCTTTGATAATCGGTTTGTATATGGACTCATCCGCAGATGTAAAGACGATTAAATCTGTATTAATATCTGAGGAAAGGCTGTCCTTGGATTGACAGCCGTTTAAAAGCAGCAGTGCTGCCAGGCAGACAAAGATAAATTTTTGTATTTTACTAGTACTGATGTGTAACCCCTCCCATAATCAATACAGATATCGTTAGTATGATTGGAAATATGGAAGACAGTATTATCTTCCTTTCTCATTTTACCAAAGAGGGTTTGGTTTTGCAATCTGTTTTGAATTTGTTTCCCTTGGTTTGGTACAGCATGGCAGCATATGCCTCCACATAAAACAGGCGGCGGATGTCTGATACATCCGCCGCCTGTTTTATGTGGCTTATTCCTTGTCCAGAATATTTGCAGACAAGGTACTTCCCTTACGCAGCTCCTGACGTGCTGTCTGGATCAGGGAATCCATTTTTTCAAGCTCTTCTAACAAAAGCTTTTCTTCCGGGCTGGTATCCAGTACCTTGCTGATCCCGCCGTTTTTAATAATGATCCTCTTGTCAGCCATGAGGGCCAGAAGAGGGTCGTGAGTTGCCATTAAGACGATCTTGTCCGAGGAGACTAAAAGCTCAAGGGCTTTTTTGCGGTCAATTCCTGCATTTTCAATTTCATCAATGAGAACAATGGGAGAAGCACTTAAAATGGCAGTATCCGCGATCATCAAGGCTCTGGACTGTCCTCCGCTTAAGCTGGTGACAGGAGTGGTCAAGTCAAATGCTTCTCCTGCCAGATGATTGGCGGCAAGGAGGATCTGGTCAATAACAGTCTGGGGGTTTTCCACCAGACGGCTTACGGCGTGCATCCTTAAAAATTCTTCTACCGTCAGATCCATGACAAAGTTCATGTTCTGGGACAACTGAGCCACCAGCCGGTTGTTGGAGGAAAAACGCCATTTGTTATCCGGTTTTTCTCCGTTGATCAAGATACTGCGTCCGGTTGGCGTATCATTTTGTGCTGCCCATTCAATGTCAGCCAAAAGCCGGCTTTTTCCCGAACCCGTTGGTCCTACAATGGATATGATCTGAGAGGTTTCCGCAGTGAGTTCAGAAAACCCCTCCGGATTTCCGGACTTGTCATGTCCCGGCAGAATAGTCATGGAAAGGACCCGGCTGCTCTTTTCAAGGCCAAGAAATGCACACATCTGTTCCAGATAAACGGGAAGATTGGACAGAAGCTTTTCCTTTTCTATTGCCTGGTCCTCCAGCTCTTCCTCTGTAAAATGTTCTAAGAACTCCCCAAAGGTAAGAACCCCGTACCCGGCAATGTCCAGTTTATTCTGTTCAAAAAAAGCG
>JAEWRS010000313.1 GCA_023398855.1 Bacillota bacterium | reverse complement strand
CATGGCCAAAGGTCTTGCTGCTGCCGGCGCTACCATTGTTTTCAATGATATCAAACAGGAACTGGTAGATAAGGGAATTGCAGCCTACAAGGAAGAAGGAATTGAGGCCCATGGTTATGTTTGCGACGTAACCAGCGAAGAGGGCGTAAACTCCATGGTAGCTCAGATTGAGAAGGAGGTCGGCGTCATTGACATCCTGGTAAACAATGCAGGGATTATCAAGCGCATTCCCATGTGCGATATGACTGCAGAACAGTTCAGACAGGTAATTGATGTTGACTTAAACGCTCCGTTTATCGTAGCAAAAGCAGTGATTCCGTCTATGATCAAAAAAGGTCATGGTAAGATCATTAATATCTGCTCCATGATGTCCGAGCTTGGCCGTGAAACGGTATCCGCATATGCTGCTGCAAAGGGCGGACTTAAAATGCTGACAAAGAATATTGCATCTGAGTACGGTGAATTCAACATCCAGTGCAACGGCATTGGACCTGGTTACATTGCAACGCCTCAGACAGCACCTCTGCGCGAGGCTCAGGCAGACGGTTCCAGACATCCCTTTGACCAGTTCATTGTTTCTAAGACACCGGCAGGACGCTGGGGAGAAGCAGAGGATCTGGCAGGCCCGGCCGTGTTCCTTTCTTCCGATGCATCTAATTTTGTTAACGGACATATTCTGTACGTGGACGGCGGTATTTTAGCTTATATTGGCAAACAGCCTCAGTAATAATCAGATTTCATTTATCAGGCAGCCCTTTACCAAGGCAGGCTCTGATGTTAAAATATGACCATGGTGTCCGCTCTTTAGGCGGAGATCATGGCATATTTTTTAACGGACCCAATATAGAAGACGGAGTGTGTTCAATGAAAGGAAAGACCAAAACCTACAAAAACAGAGGGGAACTGGTGTTTGAAACCTTAAAGCAGGAAATTCTGGATCTGGAATTAACTCCGGGCCAGGTCATCAGCGAAAATGAAATCTGTGAACGGTTCGGCGTATCCAGGACGCCTGTGAGAGAAGCGGTGAGAAGGCTCCAGGAGCAGGGCTTTGTCAATTCAGTGCCTTATTCCGGTACACAGGTAACGCTTTTAAATCTGGATAATATTAAACAGATGATATATATGCGTGTTGCTGTGGAGACCATGGTCATGCGGGATTTTATGGATATGGCAACTCCGCTCTGGATGGAGGAAGTCCGGTACATGATCCGCAAGCAGCAGGCTCTGATTCAGGAAAAAGGATTTGAACCAGAGCAGTTTTACCGTATGGATGCCCAGATGCATGGCATTTGGTATCAGGCTACAGGCAAAAAGAAGCTTTGGGATATGATACAGGCCCAGCAGCTGCATTATACCAGGTTCCGCATGCTGGATTTTGTGACAGAAACGGATTTTACCAGGATTATCAGGGAGCATACCGAGCTTTTTGATCTGCTTGAGAAAAAGGACATCCAGGGTCTGGAGCGGTCTCTCAGAGAACACCTGTATTACAGCATGAAACGAATGAAGTATCAGATCGAAGTAGAATATAGGGATTATTTTGAACAGGAAGAGCAGGAGGACTGATCATGGCAAACCTAACGATAGCTGTAAGAGATCAGAATGGGGGAGTGAAGGCTTCCGCATCAAGTGAGGACCAGACAATTCTGGTGTTTGAAGGAGAATACGAAGAAGGCGATGTCATTGTCTTTACAACAGACAAGACAGGAGCTCATTATGTGGTGCGTGTGGATGACTGTATGGATGAGTCCTTTGTTTATCTGACAAAGGAAGAAATCCTTTATACCATACCTTTTGGGGAGAAAAAGATATCTTATAACCCCAAGGCTTTTACAGGTGAGCGTCATTATCTGACCATTCGGGAAGCCTTTGACTATGAAACAGGCATTTATAAGAACCTTGCCAGCAATGTTATGGACCAGCACGGGAATACGGGCTGTTTCCCTCATGCCTTTGCCAATGTGGAAACCAGGGGTGAAGCAGTATTTGCGGCCCGCAATGCCATTGACGGAGTTCTTGCCAACGAATCCCACGGTGCCTGGCCTTATGAATCCTGGGGAATCAACTGCCAGGATGATGCGGAAGTGACTCTGGATTTTGGGCGTCCCGTGGATTTTGATAAAATTGTCTTGTATACACGTGCTGATTTCCCTCATGACAACTGGTGGGTAAAAGCCAAATTTACATTTTCTGACGGAACCCAGGAAGTGGTGGAAATGGAAAAAAGCGTGAAGCCTCATTTGTTTACAATGGAAAAAAAGAATATCACCTGGCTGAAGCTAAGTGATCTGATAAAGGCTGATGATCCATCACCATTTCCGGCCCTTACCCAGATTGAAGTATACGGAAAAGATTCAAAGTAAGGGAAAGAAAAGTGTCAGAATGAATCCGGATAACGGACATTCCGACACTTTTTTCTGTTTCCTCCATTTTTGAGAAAAAGTAGAAATACCTCTTTTCCTTTTTCCTATATTCAGGTAAAATATAGGAAGTGGTCATAAATCGCTACATAAGGAGGAAAACTGATGGAACTTTTGTTTCTGGAGCCTGTGTTTATGGAGGCCATCTGGGGCGGAACCAGACTTCGGGATGTATTCGGCTATGAGATAC
>JAEWRS010000263.1 GCA_023398855.1 Bacillota bacterium | reverse complement strand
GTGCTCAATGAAGAAAAGCGTTATCCAAAAGATATTTTTGTGGATTATGCGCTGAATCGTAAAATTGTTGATAAGGTCATGGGAAAATCTATAGAGATGCTCCATCTGAGCCAGGCGACAGGAGTTTTTCTGGTCTTAAACGGTCCGACAGCCCAAAACAGCCCATCTGAAATGAAAGCTGGTTTTTATGTGAGGAATTCTAATTCAGGAGGATATTTAAAGGATAATTCCTCACTTCTGATGGAAAGAGGGCTGCCCTCTATTTCTGAAAAGTATGATATACCTTTGGACTCTTTCTGGGAGATTGGCTTTCTGGAAGGCGAGGACAGCAAGGATTCTGCTTTTTATAAAAAGCCATTTCTCATGGCAATGCAGAATTGTGCGGCGCCAGAGGATTTTATGAAGTTTGCTTATTTAAGTCCTCCAATGCGGTTAAGTCCCAGGGATATTCCGGTTATTACCTACGCGATCCCGGTTATCTTAGAGGATGGTGCTGTTGTGGGGGTGTTTGGGTTGGAAATGACCTTAAATCAGTTGGAACAGGCCATAGGTGAAGACCAGACAAACAGCAGCTTTGAAGAGTGCTGGATGATGGGAACACGGAACAAGGAGACAAAAACCATTGTGCCGGTTGCCTATTCCGGTTACCTGTATAACCAGTATTTTAATGAAATACCGAGGATTTATTATGAGGATAATGAAAAACAGAACATCAGCGTCATAAAGTCTTCAGATGGAACCAGGTGGTACGCTAGTATCAGCAGTCTTGATGTATATGGGCATAACAGCCCTTTCGAAAAGGAAGAGTGGGTATTGGCAGGCATTGCCCGCCAGAAGGATCTGCTTTCTTTTTATAATGCCATACGGCGCATGCTTTTAAGTTCCATGGTAGTGCCCCTTATATTCAGTCTGCTGGGAGTGTTTATCATAGGAAAAATAATGATAGAACCCATCCGCCGGCTGGTTGTGGAATTAAGGCAAAAGTCAGGAAGCAGGGGGCTTTCTCTTAATAGAGTGCACATCAGGGAAATCGATGAACTGACAGAGACAATTGAGCAGTTAAACCAGGATGTGGAGAGAGCATCATCAAAGATTTCCAGTATTCTGGAGCATGCCAATATCCCTATCGGTGTATTTGAATACGAAGAGGAAGGGAAACGTGTTTTCTGCAGCCGCTCATTATTTGAGATGCTTGGCTGGGGTGCCCTGGAGGAACCATATTGCTACATTAAAACAGAACAATTTAAAAAATATCTGGAACAAACCTTTACCGGAATCAAAATAAAAGGGGACCGTATTTTTCAGTGCCTGGAGGGCCCAAAAGGAATCAGGTGGGTAGAATTTATTCTGGATGAATCGAAAGAAGGAATGATTTTAGGAGTCTGTTCAGATGTGACGGCGGATGTGGTTGAGAAGGAAAAGCTGGAAAGGGAAAGAAACTATGACCTTCTGACTGATCTTTATAACAGGAGGGCATTTCGGGAGCAGGTGGAGGGGAAAATCAAAATACAGAAAAAGAAGTTTTCTGCGCTTGTGATGTGGGACCTGGATAATCTAAAGTATATTAACGATACGTACGGACACGAAGAGGGTGATCGGTATATTGTGCTGTTCGCAGGCTGTTTAAAATATTTTTCTGAGAGGGGAGGAATTATCGCCCGATATTCTGGCGATGAATTTGTTGCGTTTCTAGAAGCAGATGACAAGGAAGAAATCAGAAAAAAAGTTCGGGAGTTCTTGAAGTATATTCAAAGATTCAGCTTAAACACAAACGAGGGATACCGCTTTCCCATACGAGTATCAGGCGGGCTTGCCTGGCACCCTGATGATGCAGGTGACTTTGAAACCCTGTTTAGTTATGCTGATTTTGCCATGTATATGGTAAAACACAGTGTAAAGGGAATTGTAAAAGAGTTTGATCATGAAGAGTATACCCATAATTCCTATATGCTTGCCGGCAGTGAGGAGCTTAACCGGATGCTTGAGAAAAAAGAGGTCCGTTTTGCCTTTCAGCCAATTGTGTCAAGGGACGGAAAGATATACGGCTACGAATTGCTGATGCGTCCGGATTTCGTAAATATGAAGGGCATCAGCGAGGTTATAAATCTGGCAAGAGCTCAGGCAAAGCTTTCTCAGATGGAAACTCTTACCTGGTTTGCAGGTCTTAGAGCTGTTATGTCTGAAATAAACGCGGGACAGCTGGGACCGGATGAAAAACTGTTCATTAATTCGATTGTCAGCACCTGCCTGACAGATGAGGAGCTGGGGGAACTGGAAAAATCCTACGGAGAACTGCTTCACCGGATCGTCATTGAGATAACAGAAGGAGATCCCGCAAGCCATGATTTTATGGAGCGTAAGATTGATATGGCCAGGCAGTGGAAGGGGCAGGTGGCTATTGATGATTTCGGTACAGGGTATAACAGTGAGACGATTCTCCTTAGTTTGAAGCCGGATATCATAAAAGTGGATATCAATCTGGTGAAACAGATTCACGAAGACCCTAACCGCCAGATCATTTTAAGGAATCTTTTGGATTTCGCAAATCAAAATGGCACCAGGGTTCTGGCAGAGGGAGTGGAAACGCCGGAAGAGCTGGAATTTCTCATGAATTGCGGAGTATCCTTGTTTCAGGGCTACTATATTGCCAGACCGCATATGGAGATCAGACCCCTTGACCCCTACATTGTAAAACGGATGCAGGAGTTTTCAGGAAAAACCTGATTTAATCTTAAATAGTACTGGAATTTACGGGACAGGTATGTTATAATGTTAAATTGAAGTGTAGCGCCCTGTTGATATGGCGGTTCACATATATTTCAAGGAGGAACCCTTTAATGAGTTTACAAGTAGAAAAATTAGAAAAGAACATGGCAAAATTGACGGTAGAAGTGCCGGCGGAGGAGTTTGATAAGGCGCTTACCGCAGCTTACAATAAGAATAAGGGCAGATTCAACATCCCGGGTTTCAGAAAAGGGAAAGCTCCTCAGGCCATGATTGAAAAGATGTATGGAGCAGGCGTTTTGTATGAAGACGCAGTAAATGAGGCTCTTGATGCAACATATGGCGACGCAGCAGAAGAAAGCGGACTGGATATCGTCTCCAGACCTGAAATTGATATCATACAGGTAGAAAAAGGTAAGACTCTGATTTATACAGCAACTGTTGCTGTTAAACCGGAAGTGGTCTTGGGCGATTATAAAGGAATTGAAGTGGAAAAAGCGTCTGCAGAAGTGACTGAGGAAGATATTGATGCTGAATTAAAGAAAGTTCAGGAGCAGAATTCCAGACTGATTACCGTGGAGGACAGAGCGGTTGAAGACGGCGATCAGACTGTTGTTGATTTTGAAGGCTTTGTAGACGGAAAAGCATTTGAAGGCGGCAAGGGTGAAGATTACCCTCTTACGATTGGTTCCCACTCCTTTATTGATACGTTTGAAGAGCAGCTGATCGGCAAGAACATCGGCGAAGCATGTGAAATCAACGTAACATTCCCCAATGAGTATCATGCTACTGAATTGGCAGGAAAACCGGCTTTGTTTAAGGTGACGGTAAAGGAAATCAAGAGAAAAGAGCTTCCTGAATTAAATGATGAGTTTGCAAGTGAAGTTTCTGAGTTTGAGACATTAGAAGAGTACAAAAAAGACATCAGTGAAAAGGCTGCTTTAAGTAAAGAAAAGGCTGCAGCAACAGAGAATGAAGACCGTGTGGTAGAGAAGGTTGTAGAAAATGCCACTATGGATATTCCTGAGCCGATGATTGACAGCCAGGTTAATAATATGGTTAACGATTATGCAAGAAGAATGGAGAGCCAGGGACTGTCTCTTGACCAGTATATGAAATTTACCGGAATGACGCTTCAATTATTAAAAGAGCAGATGAAGCCTCAGGCGGTTAAGAGAATCCAGACAAGACTGGTGCTGGAAGCTGTTGTTAAGGCGGAAAATATTACTGCTTCTGACGAAGTAGTTGAGAAAGAGATCGCCAGTATGGCAGAAGCTTACAAGATGGAAGCTTCTATGGTAAAAGAATCTCTTGGAGAAAAAGGTATCCAGCAGATGAAGGAAGATCTGGCAGTTCAGGAAGCGGTAGATTTTCTGGTTGCCGAAGCAAAATTAGTTTAAGAAGTTTGGACTGGATAGATTCCTGGCATTTTTGTCCGGAGTCTATTCAGCTTTGATAAGAGATGCTTACCGGGTATCCCTTTCCGCTCATGATAACATGAGCGTTTTTAGGAAATAACAGACAGGAGGAAGACAGATGAGTTTAGTACCTTATGTCATTGAATCAACAAGTAAGGGCGAACGTTCTTACGACATTTATTCCAGGCTTCTCAAGGAGAGGATTATTTTCCTTGGGGAAGAGGTGTCTGATGTATCAGCAAGCCTTGTTGTTGCCCAGCTGTTGTTTTTAGAGGCAGAAGATCCTAATAAGGATATTAACCTTTATATTAACAGCCCAGGCGGTTCTGTCACAGCAGGAATGGCAATTTATGATACCATGAATTACATTAAATGCGATGTATCCACTGTTTGTATGGGTATGGCAGCCAGCATGGGAGCATTTTTACTGGCAGGCGGAGCTAAGGGAAAGCGGTTTGCCCTTCCCAATGCGGAGGTTATGATCCATCAGCCTTCCGGCGGAGCGAAAGGTCAGGCAACCGAAATCCGCATTGTAGCTGAGAATATACTGAAGATAAAGAAACGGTTAAATGAAATCCTTTCTGCAAACACAGGTCAGCCCTATGAGGTAATTGAAAGGGATACTGAGCGTGATAATTATATGAATGCGGAAGAAGCAAAGGCCTATGGACTGATTGATGATATCATCTATAGCCATGACCGTTAATCCTTTATATCTGATATAGCAGGGCGATTGGGGGTATCCCTTTACACCCGATAAAGCGGGGTGGGCCCTGTCCAAAGAGCTTGGACTAGAATTAGGAAACACCCTGCGGGTATCCCTTTATGTCCAAAGAGCTTGGACTAGAATTAGGAAAGAATGAGGTGTGTATATGCCGGTCAGAACAGACGACAAGATCCGATGCTCTTTTTGCGGAAAGACCCAGGATCAGGTAAAAAAACTCATAGCCGGTTCCAATAATGTCTACATCTGTGATGAATGTATTGATTTGTGCGCGGAGATATTGGAGGAAGAATTCGACAGCCATGAAGAAGAAGGACCTGATTTTGGCGATATTAACCTGATGAAACCAAAAGAAATCAAGACGTTTTTAGATGATTACGTCATTGGTCAGGATAACGCAAAAAAAGTATTGTCTGTAGCAGTCTATAACCACTACAAAAGAATCACTTCCAGAAAAAAAATGGACGTGGATGTGCAAAAGAGCAATATTCTCATGTTAGGTCCGACAGGATCAGGAAAAACCTATCTTGCCCAGACGCTGGCGAAGGTTTTAAACGTTCCGTTTGCCATTGCCGATGCCACAGCCCTTACGGAAGCCGGGTACGTGGGCGAGGATGTGGAGAACATTCTTTTAAAGCTTATCCAGGCGGCTGATTACGATATCAGCAGGGCAGAATATGGTATTATCTACATCGATGAGATTGATAAAATCACAAAAAAGTCTGAGAATGTATCCATTACCAGAGATGTTTCCGGTGAAGGTGTGCAGCAGGCTCTGTTAAAGATCCTGGAAGGAACTGTTGCAAGCGTTCCGCCGCAGGGCGGAAGAAAACATCCCCACCAGGAGCTTCTGCAGATCAATACCACCAATATCCTGTTTATCTGCGGCGGTGCCTTTGACGGTCTGGAAAAGATTATTGAACGCCGTTTAAGTGCCGGTTCCATTGGTTTTAATGCGGAGATTGTGGATAAAAACAGGACGGATATTGATGATCTCTTAAGAAAAACTCTTCCTCAGGATCTGGTGAAGTTTGGATTGATACCGGAATTTATCGGCCGTGTGCCAAGCACCGTATCTCTGGAACTTTTAGACAGGGAAGCACTGGTGAAGATTTTAACAGAACCCAAGAATGCCTTGGTGAAACAGTATCAAAAGCTGTTTGAGCTGGATGATGTGAAACTTGAGCTGACCGGAGATGCAGTTGAACGGATTGCAGAGCTGGCAGTGGAGAGAAAGACCGGTGCCAGAGGCTTGCGTTCCATTATGGAAAGCGTAATGATGGATTTGATGTATGAGATCCCATCAGACAGCAGCATCGGTATCTGTACAATTACCAGGGATGTTGTAGATAAAAAGGGTGAGCCGGAGGTGATTTATCGGGACACGGCTGTCCCCAGAAAATCACTGGCTCAGAAATTAAGAAAAGATAAGACAGGCGAGATCGCATAGGTCCCTGCATGAGTCGGGAAGGTGTTACAGCGAGAGAATCTGCTGGAACACCTTTTTGAATGCA
>JAEWRS010000201.1 GCA_023398855.1 Bacillota bacterium | reverse complement strand
TGGTAACGCCTGGTGTATCCTTCACAATAGAAATAGTATCACCGGCCAAAACATTAAACAACGTAGACTTTCCCACATTGGGGCGGCCTACGATGGCAACTACTGGTTTACTCATAAATATTTCCTTTCTCCTCCCTGCCCATACTTTGGGGGCACAAAGGGATACCCGCGGGGGTGTTTAACTCATAGCCTTCATAAGAAGCACCATTATCTGCTACCGGCCAAAGAACAGCCTGTACAAAATCCTGACCGCTTGATTTTACAATATCTACCTGTACTTGTAAAGCATTTTGTACATCCTGGCGTGTCAGGTCATCAAGAAATACCTCTTCTCCGCTTCGGAACATGCATTCCGGAAGCAATAACCGGCTGCCAATGGTCTTATCCTTAAGCTGCCCGATCAGATCCTGTCCGGTGATCAAGCCTGCCACCGTGATTTGTTCACCAAAAAAGGCATTAGTAATGGCATAAATGTGTATGATCCGTCCAGGGAACTTTTCCTGGATCAGCTTTGCATGTCTTTCAATATACGGAGCGGCAAGCCTGCCTGTTGCAATTGAAATCTCTTCAGATTTTGTGTCTCCCACCATAGTATCCAGGGCAGCCCTGACTTCCTCTTCCAAAAGCCGGAGCATACCCACTCCGTTTTCCAGCTGGATATACCCGTCATACCGCCTTTCTTCCGGGAGAGGCAGTCCTGCCAGGATATAAAGCTCATCGCTGGCATGAATGAAATGACTGCCGTGGGTCTGATACAGCTTTTTCTGCCATTGTTCTATGATTTCCAATATTTCTTTTGCATCTTCCATGGTAAAGGGTTGTAAAGGATACAAGCCATCCCTGTATTTTGACATTCCCACAGGGACCGCTGATACGCTTTCCATGTATGGGAGGAATTTTGACAAATCCTCTATGGTTCTCTCCAGCTCTTTCCCATCGTTAACACCCTTGCACAGCACAATCTGTCCGTTCATGGGAATCTCTGCCTCATACAGCATTTGGATCTTGTCCAGAGCCTTTCCTGCAAACCGGTTGTGAAGCATCTCACACCTTAAAGAAGGATTGGTGGTGTGTACGGATATGTTAATAGGCGCCAGCTTGAATTTTATGATACGGTCGATGTCATGATCACTCATATTTGTCAGAGTCACGTAGTTTCCCTGTAAAAAGGAAAGCCTGGAATCGTCATCCTTAAAATACAAGGTCTCTCTCATTCCAGGGGGCATCTGATCGATAAAACAGAAAATGCATTGATTCCGGCAGGATTTATATTCACTCATCAATCCATTTTCAAAGGTGATTCCCAGATCCTCAAATTGGTTCTCTATTTCCAGCTCCCATTCTTCTCCATTTATCTTCTTTACATTCATAAGAACAGACTCACTGTTCATGTAATACTCATAATCAAAAATATCTTCCAGTTCATGGCCATCTATGGACAGGACCGCATCCCCGGGCACTAACTCCAACTGATCTGCAATGGAGCCAGGATCGACTGTTTTTATAATATGTCCTCTTTTGTTCATCTTCATTTACCTTTCCATTAACCTGCTCACTTTTTTTGAGCAGTGCCACCCTGCTTTTACGGGTACAGAGGTATACCCGCAAGGTGTTTTTGCAACTGTCCCATATATCATAACAAGATTGTCACTCTTTGTAAAGGAAGCCTTTTTTGTTTTTTTCCTGGAAAAGGAGCAAAGACTATTGACGCATTCTGTCAATCAATGGTATAAAGGGGTGTAAGATTTAAAAACAGGCAGTCTTACGGCTGGCTGTTCATTTATTATGGAGGACTCTTTGTCATGGCACATGATTATGTATTTAACGACCAGCTACCTGTTGCTCCCCTAAAGCTTGCAGCATTGGAAAGCTGCCGGGAACTGGCCGAAAAAGTAAACGATCACATCGTAGGTTTCCGCAGAAATGATATCCAGGAGCTTATAAACCGGAAGGCCGATCTTCACTACCGGAGTTATGATGTGGACTCCTATCTTCTCAAATGCCAATGCCCGCGGTTTGGAAGTGGAGAAGCAAAAGGAATTATCAAAGAATCTGTCCGGGGAACGGACATCTTTGTAATGGCGGATGTCACCAATCACAGCATAACCTATTCGGTCAATGGTTATACCAACCACATGTCACCGGATAATCATTTTCAGGATTTAAAACGGATTATCGGTGCGTGCAGCGCAACGGCCCACAGGGTTAATGTCATTATGCCGTTTTTATATGAGAGCCGCCAACACAAAAGAACGAAAAGAGAGTCCCTGGACTGTGCCATGGCTTTGGAAGAGCTTGTTTTTATGGGAGTCAGCAACATCATCACCTTTGACGCTCACGATCCCCGGGTTCAAAATGCCATTCCTTTAAGCGGTTTTGACAATTTCATGACCACCTATCAATTTGTCAAAGCAGTATTAATGCAGTATCCTGATTTAAGGATTGATAAAGAACATTTAATGGTCATCAGCCCGGATGAAGGCGCCATGGACCGTGCCGTGTACCTGGCAAACAACTTAAGCGTTGATATGGGTATGTTTTATAAGAGACGGGACTACTCAAAAGTCGTGGACGGACGCAACCCTATCGTTGCCCACGAATTCTTAGGCTCCTCAGTAGAAGGCAAAACAGTACTGATTGTAGATGATATGATCTCTTCAGGAGAGAGCATGCTGGATACTGCAAAGGAATTAAAGGATCGGAAAGCGGATAAGGTAATTGTATGCTGCACCTTTGGCTTATTTACCAACGGACTGTCTAAATTCGATGAGTATTACAGCCGCGGCTACATTGATTGTGTTGTTACAACCAATTTAAACCACCGTCCAAAGGAATTACTGGAAAGGGAATGGTATGTGGAGGCAGATATCAGTAAGTACATCGCAGCAATTGTGAATTCCTTAAATCATGATGTGCCTATCAGCAGGGTCCTTTCTTCAACAGAAAAAATACAGAATTTATTAAAAAAATATGTATTGATTTAAAACAGGCGAAAAATATAGAAACGGCTTAAATACCTGCTATTTAAGCCGTTTCTATGTTTGCCTGACCTTTGCACCAGGTTTTAATTCTCCGTAAGCCCTAAAAATGCCGCCAGGTTTCCTCTCTCATTTCCAGTTGTACGATGGGAAAATAAATAGTCTGGGTTGCAATGGGTGCAAATATCCGTGACCTGGATATTTTCCTGCTTTACTCCTGCTTCCAACAGGACAATTTCATTAGCCTTCCAAAGGTCCAGCAAATATTTTCCATCCTCCTTTTCAGTAAGTATTCCATCCCAATGACTCTTGTCAAATTCTCTCATAAATTCCTGGGCTACTTCACTGCCTACCTCAAAGCAATCCCTGCAGATGCTGGGGCCAATACAGGCGATCACATCCTCTGCTCTTGTTCCATAAGCTTCTCTCATTTTTTCTAAAGTGATTTTCCCCATCCGTTTCACAGTACCTCTCCAGCCGGAATGGCTGAGCCCAACAGCCCGATGGACTGGGTCCAGAAAATAAAGGGGAACACAATCTGCATAAAAAGTCACCAGGGTGATACCGGGAACATTGGTGATTAATCCATCGACATGTTCATAATCCCGTTCTTTTATAATTCCTTTTCCTGCGTCCTCCTCCGTCACCAGCCTGACATTGGTGGTATG
>JAEWRS010000195.1 GCA_023398855.1 Bacillota bacterium | reverse complement strand
AAGCTCTGCAACTGCGCGGCAAACCTCTAAAGTACCTTCTGCAAAATTGGAGAATTCAAATACTCCCATAGGACCGTTCCAAACAACAGTTTTGGCACCTTTTAACGCATTTTTGAAAAGCTCGATGGTTTTCGGTCCGATATCAAAGCCTGACCAGCCTGCGTCAATGTTCTCTACCACTTTTCTTTCCGTATCATTGGAAAATTCCTTGCCTTCCAGGTTATCCACAGGAAGCAGCAGCTTTACGCCCTTGTCTGCCGCTTTCTTAATCATCTCCAAAGCATAATCAAGCTTATCTTCTTCACATAATGAATTGCCGATTTCTTTTCCCTGAGCCTTTGCAAAGGTATAAGCCATACCTCCGCCGATGATCAAGGTATCAACTTTATCAAGAAGGTTATTGATCACGTTGATCTTATCGGAAACCTTTGCTCCACCCAGAATTGCCACGAAAGGACGTACTGGATTCTCAACTGCCTGGCCAAGGAATTTGATTTCTTTTTCCATCAGATAACCAACTACGTTGGTGGTTGTATACTTGGTAACTCCCACATTGGAGCAATGAGCTCTGTGAGCGGTTCCAAATGCATCGTTTACAAAAATACCGTCACAAAGAGATGCCAGCTCTTTGGCATACTCATCTGCACTCTCATCCTTGCCGTACTTTGTCTCTTCTCCTCTGTAGCGGGTGTTCTGAAGAAGCAGGACTTCTCCATCCTTTAATTCTTCCGCAACCTTCCTTGTCTCAGGACCTGTTACCTTTGGATCGTTTACAAATTTAACCTCCACGCCAAGTCTTTCACTTAAAGCGGGAGCAACCGGCTCCAAAGACAGCTCTGGAAGAGGCTCGCCCTTTGGCTTTCCTAAATGGGAGCACAGAATCACTTTTGCGCCCTGATCCAATAATTTTTTGATAGTAGGAACGGCTCCGTCTATTCTGTTAAAGTTCTGAATCACCCCATCCTTTAACGGCACGTTGAAATCACATCTCACTAATACTTTCTTTCCCTGTAATCCGGTTAAATCATCAACTGTTTTTTTATTAAGCATGCTTCAATGCTCCTTTCCTATTTTCCGCCCATGTTATTTGGGTATAAAGGGACACCTGAAAGGTGTTTCCTGTCTTCTGTTCTTTCAAACATAATAAAAGGCCCGGTCCAAAACGACCGGACCCTTTGTGGATCATTAGCCTAATTCAGCAAAGTACTTAATTGTACGAACCATCTGGCTTGTATAAGAATTCTCATTATCATACCATGAAACAACCTGAACCTGATATAAATCATCGCCAATTTTGGAAACCATGGTCTGAGTAGCATCAAATAAGGAACCGAATTTCGTACCAACAACATCAGAAGATACGATCTCGTCTGTATTGTATCCGAAGGAATCGCTTGCTGCTGCCTTCATAGCTGCATTGATGCCTTCCTTGGTTACGTCTGCACCCTTAACAACTGCTACTAAGATGGTAGTAGAACCTGTAGGAACCGGAACACGCTGTGCAGAGCCGATTAACTTGCCGTTTAATTCCGGAATAACCAGACCGATTGCCTTTGCAGCACCGGTAGAGTTAGGAACGATGTTGGCAGCGCCTGCTCTTGCTCTTCTTAAGTCACCTTTTCTGTGAGGTCCGTCAAGAATCATCTGATCGCCTGTATATGCATGGATTGTGCTCATGATACCAGACTGGATCGGAGCATAATCGTTAAGAGCTTTTGCCATAGGAGCCAGACAGTTTGTTGTACAGGAAGCAGCGGAGATGATCTTGTCATCTGCTGTTAAGACATTCTCGTTTACACTGTAAACAACGGTTGGAAGATCGTTTCCTGCCGGAGCGGAGATAACAACCTTCTTAGCACCTGCATCAATGTGAGCCTGTGCTTTGTCCTTGGAGCAATAGAAACCTGTACACTCAAGAACCACATCAACCCCGATCTCTCCCCATGGAAGTTCAGCAGCCTTTGCCTGAGCATAAATTTTAATTGTCTTACCATCAACGGTAATAGAATCCTCGGAAGCCTCTACGGTGTGAATGCCTTCACCATAATAACCGGCGTATCCGCCCTGTGCAGTGTCGTATTTTAATAAATGCGCTAACATCTTTGGATCTGTTAAATCGTTAATAGCTACTACTTCGTAGCCTTCTGCGCCAAACATCTGTCTGAAAGCAAGACGGCCGATACGACCGAAACCATTAATCGCCACTTTTACTGCCATAATTCAATTCCTCCTAAGAATAAAATTAATTTGATCGTTAAATAATAATCAACTAGCCTTTATTTTACCTAATAATCCATTAAATAGCAAGTCCTTTTTTATTTTATATTCCCGTGATCACCCTAAAGCTCATTCTTCACATAGCAGGCCAGATTATAGGAATGGTCTGAAATCCGTTCCAGATTACTTATGAGTTCCAGGAAAACGACACCGGAAGAAGTATTGCACTCACCTGCTGAAAGCCGTTCAATATGCTTTTCTCTCATCTCCTCTTCCAAAAGATCCACCTCATCTTCCCACTGGCCTACTTTCCGGACATCCTCCATGTCCCCTTTTCTTCTGGCCTCTATGGAATGGAAAAAAGACTGGTGAGCCGCCTTACAGATGACCTTTAAATCGGAAGCACCCGTATCAGAAAAGCTGATTTCATGCTGAATCATATATTCTGCCTGCTCCGCCAGATTCTCCGCATGATCTCCTACCCGCTCAATATCATTAACGCTGTAAAATAAGTTGTTGACTACCAGTTTCTGCTCTTCTGTCAGGGACAGATTATTGATTTTGACCAGATATTCGATCAGCATCTTTTCCATATTATTGATCGTCTTCTCTGTTTTATACACTTCTTTCGCTTCATCTGCATTTTTCGTTAGGACCGCGTCCATAGCCCGCTTCACATTTTCTAAAGTAATCTGCCCCATATGTACTACTTCCATAGAAGCAGTTTCCACAGCAAAAGCCGGGGATTCAAAAATCCTCTCGTCCAGATGCTTCATTGTCTCAGCTTCTTCCCCTGCCGATTCCTTTTCACCGGCTTTGTCTGCAGGAACCAACAAGCCAGATAAATTCACCAGCTGCCTGGCAAACGGGAACAAAAGAAGGGTATTGGTCAGGTTGAAAAATGTATGAAAGACAGAAATCTGCACTGCCGTAATGTTATGGACAGCCAAAACAGGAGAAATCATAAACACGACAAAAGAACCTATACCAAAAATAACGGCCCCCAGCACATTAAAGGACAAATGGATCACAGCTGCCCGCTTAGCAGTTCTGGAACCGCCGATACTGGAAATAAGAGCAGTGACACAGGAACCAATATTCTGTCCAAGAGTAATGAAAATAGCAGCACCCGTAGTAACTACCCCATTCATTGCAAGAGTCTGAAGAATACCCACCGATGCAGAGGAACTTTGGAGCAGTGCTGTTACCAGAGCACCGATCAGCATGCCCAGTAAGGGGTTTCTCCCTAAAAGGCGAAAAGCTTCAGAAAAAACAGGCGCATCTGTATATGGTGCAATGGCTCCCGACATAAAATCCAGGCCGATAAACAGCATACCAAGCCCCACCAGGATCTCCCCTATAGTTTTCATCTTCTGCTTTTTACCAAACAGCAATAGTACCGCCCCGATTCCAATGAAAAGAGGCGCTGAAAAGGAAGGCTGCAATATGGAAAATGCATCTCCCAACTGATTCATGGATACAATCCAGGCCGTAATGGTCGTTCCGATGTTAGCTCCCATAATTACGCCCACCGCCTGGGTCAGATTAAGCACTCCGGCACTGACAAAACCCACCACCATAACCGTGGTTGCCCCGCTGCTCTGGATTATGGCTGTTATAAGCGCTCCTAAAAGCACAGCCAGGAAACGGTTGTTTGTAAGCATGCCCAAAAAATGGCTCATTCTGCTCCCCGCACTCTTCTGCATTCCATCCGCCATGGTGTTCATGCCATACAGGAACATTCCCAGTCCCCCTAGAAAACCAAACAG
>JAEWRS010000184.1 GCA_023398855.1 Bacillota bacterium | reverse complement strand
GAAGTTACATCTCCTTCGGGAATCACTAGAACAGGGGCAATTTTATTAAATTTTTCGTAATCCTCCACCTGATATGTAATGATCAAGTCCGGCTCAACTGCCATAATATCCTCAGCAGACCAATTCTCCAACTTTGTGGCTGGTGAAAGCTTATTATAAAATGGCATGGTTTTTTGTTCCCAGGCATAATAGCCCACTACATTTAAATCCAGAGAAAGGGCATAGCCAATATACCAGTTCACCACCACTCTCTCTGGGTTTACAGGCACCTGAACCTCTCCCATAACCGTGTCAATCATATGAGTATTCGTCTCTTCACTATTTGAAGAACCAGAATTCGCACATCCCGCCATAGCAAAACACAGCAACACCATGGTAAGTAGTAACATCCCTCTTTTTTTCATATCCATTCTCCTCATAATTAAATTTCATCAAAAAAGCCGTACCATTTGTTAGTTTAGACTAACTCATCAAGATACTAGCATAATAAAAATAAATCGTCAATACGACTATTGGTTAATTAAACGAAGTCAAAATTCTATATGCATATGAAAAACGTCGTATTTATAAGGGATTTAGATGAATAATCATTTTTTATCTCTTACTTTTAGAGCATAATTAAAACAAAATGGATTACTTGTGGATTGCAAAAAACACTTCTTTCGGGTATACTTTTTATATTCTGCCAAAACAAGGAGGCAATAAGATGAATGGATATGATGGGGCATCCTGGGGTGCCATGGCAAAAAAATATGGCCTCCAGCCAACCCCATACGGACCAGGTTCCGGGTATTATTTTCCGCCTCATTGGTCAAACGGATGGATTGTGGAGGTCAGCCCATGGGAAGGCCTTTATGTATCTAGTGCGTGGTTTACCCCCAATAAAACAGTTGTACACAAAATAGACGTAAAAAAACCGTGTTTATGGCTTTTTTGCATTGATTGTGGCGATGTTATATATTCTCAGCAAGGCAAACCGGCAATCAAATTTACACCAATCAATCATAAAGTGGTAAACCCTCAGAAGCCATTTCAGTTTACCTTCCCCAAAGATGTTCTCGCTTGCTTCACCAGCGTCCTTATTTATGAAGACTTTTTACAGTCTTTTTTGGAAGCAAGAGATGGCGCACCAAAAATCAGCCTTTCAGATGCGGAATTGTGGGAAGAGGAGCACTTGAATTCCCCAGGGATCATGCTCATTTTTGAGCAAATCCGATGGGCAATCAGAAATGGGGATATGCCGCCCTTTGCCTTTGAGGGCATGGTTTTTCACCTTCTTGGTTCTATTGTACGCAACTATCCCTCTATTCCAGAGCGCAGAAGCGACAGACGAAATTATGTCACATGGGAGAACGAACAGAAAATCTATACTGTAAAGCAAAAATTGGATGAAAACATTCTGGAGGCGCCTTCTATGGAGGTGCTAACTAAAATTGCGAATATGAGTGAAAGTAAATTACGCCTTAGCTTTAAAAACACCTATCATGTCTCCCTTTACGATTATATCAGAAGGGAGAAAATGAAACGTGCCATGCAGCTTCTCTCCTCTGATCATTTGAGCATTCATAATATATCTGAGATGTGCGGATACAAAAATGCATCAAAATTTGCCGCTGCGTTTCACGAAGTGCACGGAATCACACCCAGTGAATTCAGAAAGGCGTTTAATTTATAGAAATATAAAAACAAAGCCGTCTGAACCTGGGAAGATCCTGACGGCTTTGAATGGTGGTTTCATATTCACTCCTGCAACAAATGTTCCATATGGATCGCATTATCCCAATCACCTACAAGGGGACTGCTGATAATTCTATACTTTTTCTTTGTGTTCCATAACATCTCCAGTTCCTTAAAGTTAGCATCCACATCAAGCATCAGATTTGCTAATTCATCAACTTCAAGAAGGTCTTGGGAACTTAATTGCTGGAATTTATTATCAAAAAACCAAGGCTGAAAAGAAAAGGTTAATTCATGATTCATGATTGCGTGAAAATCATAAAACAGGTATCTTATTACCGCCTCCAATGAATTAGTCCGTTTTTCATCTGCAAAAATAAAACGGCTGCCATCAATATTTCCGCTTCGGATAGCAAGCCATGCCTGTGCAGGCCAGTCAAATTTATTTTCAGGAATATCATACTGGTTAAATCCAATCACGCTTTCATCAAAAAAGCCGTCCGCATCAAATGTAACCCAACGCATAAGCTCATCGTCCCAATACTGATTAACCCAGTGATCCCAGCTTTCACCTTTTACAAAATACGGTGCAAAAACAGCACGGGACCTGCAAGGAATTCCTTTCGCCTTCAGGATTGCAGTCATTAGAACCGAGACGTATCTGCAGCATACAACAATCTTATCTTCCACCTTTCTATCCCAGGTAAATCCTCTTTCATCCAGTCGGAACAGTTCAGCCGTCATTGCATTAGAAGTCAAAAACATATCATCTTCACACCGCATTCTGTACCATGGAAAACGCGTCATATCCCCATAGATCATGTTTCGGTTTGCATTGGAATTCCCATCACTTAAGGTTTTTCTATGTATCACCTGGTTACATATCAGATTGCCCAACTGTGTTATATCATCCGGCAGTTCTTTATAATACGCTTTGTAATTACCTGCATAGGTATAAGTACCTGTTTCCAGGTAATGCTTTCTCAGTTCTGTGTTCATCCCTTCACCTCCAAAGCAAGAATACCTTAACCTGAAATAATTTTCCTGTCATTCTTTGCTCAAAGGTGTCTGTTTGTTTCATACTTACTCTTTACCGGCAGCCATATCTCACTCACATAATCTTTGGATTGCATATTGCCCGGTTTATAATATTCCATATCAAAATCATATATCAGATCATAAACAGACTGTGGTAACCACTCCATATAAATACGCTTCCACATAGTTTGCATTTCCATTGGCATAGCACCAACGCATTGAAATATGGCCCAGGTAGCCGCAGGAACAGGAAACACCTCAAAACCTGGCGGGCAAACCTTTAATTTTGAATTCTTACAGCCGATTCCGTAAACAAATTCATTGTTACTGGCCTTGATCTGTGAACATAATCCAACTTCAGCAGGAACAATATTATGACGCCCCATACTAAAGTATTTCTCCCAGAATGCAGGGATCTCCGCTTCACTGCTATCTAAGTGGAATGCCTCAGAAAGGATACACAAATCAAACCCATCTTTTTTAAGAATTCTATAGTCTATGAGAGTGCCACCTTTTCTTTCAAGATTGATAGATAAAGGCTGAAAGGATTTTAAACTGACTCCTGCTTTCTTCACCCGAATGGGCGAAATTCCATGAAATCTTTGAAATGCTTTTGTGAAGCTCTCCGGCGTTTCATATCCATATTTATAAGCCACATCTATCACTTTTGTATGACTTGCCATAAGCTCTTCGGCTGCTAGAGAAAGCCTTCGGTTTCTCATATACTCACTGATCGTAACACCGGTAATGGCACCAAAAATTCTCTGGAAGTGAAAGCGTGATACGTTATAACGAGCGGATATATCTTCAACCGTAAGGTTTAGTGTCAAATTCTGTTCTATATAGTCAATGGCATCATTGATTGTATTAATCCACTCCACAATAATCGTACCTCCTTTGATAAGCGATAGTAGCTGTTGTAAAGTTACAGCTTTTATTGTTGGAACTAACCATGATGAATTAGTAAACGGAATATTCTATTCCATTGCCAGATCCCCGTAATTCATAGAAAAGTGGACGGTGTTTTCACTGTAACATGTTTATGATTTGAAGTAAAGTCTATCGATACATCCACTGTAATATCTTTAGTAATCACACCGGTCATATTCATTATTTCATACAACAGCCACCCTGCAGTCTGTTTCTTATTCTTCTAAATTCTCCCCATTTAATCTTAACCTATAAAACTGTTGAAGCCATTCACTTTGCTCTTTCATGGGGGTACTGCCGGGCAGCTTTTGTAACGAGTACATGTAGTTAATAGTCAGACAGCTTGATGTCTGCAGTAAGTGCGTACAGCAAGGAACAAAAATACAGGAATTTCTATTATCGCCGCTGCCATTATCACGTAAGGCGACCACACGCTTATCTTACCAATATGCAGGTAAGCAAAACCCGTCAGTTGATAAAGCAGGCTGTTCTGCATACCAATGCCTCCTGACGGTAAGATAAAGGTAAGCCAATCAGCTCCAGCTGAATAGGTGAATACCGGGAGCAGACACATTACAATAGCAATCAGGATAACGGAAATGGAATCCTTACATTTGGCTGATAAAAATAATGTAAAGCTAATTGCTGCCAGTAAGGAAACAAGCCCTCCAATTGCTAAGGCAGCTTGAAGCTGTCCTAAATTAAATGCAGGCAGACTAATGACGGAAAATAACATTTGCATTGATGTTCTCATACACTCCGTTCCAAAGGCAAGATTTGAAATGAGTAAATGAAGAGAAATACATATGGTAAAGGCTGTGGCAAAAATGGTCATGGCAGCCGCTATTTTTACAATTGCCAATCTAGAGCGTCCATGCTTTGTGCAGCGCAAGATACTGTCCGAACCCGTTTGATATTCATTGGAAAATGTGGGTGTGGCGGCTGCTGTACATAAGATGACAAGGAGAAAAATAAAAAGTACAATGTAATCAAAGGCGTCCCTTGAATATCCTGGATAAAACTGAAATGGCGTTTTCACCTCTGTATATTTTTGCAGTGCTTGTTCCTGTGCAGCGGGGTGCTGATTTTGCTCCATCAGCATAATGTCTGTCAAGTGCTGTTCCGTCTGCTCATAAAAACCTTCTAATTTATCAGGAGAAATCTCCATCAAACTTGTTCCCTGACCAGTTTTGGGGTCAGAAAATGCTTCGGGCAGTCTTCCTAAGATTGCTTCTACCGGAAATACGTTCTTCATGTAAATTTCTGTCGGAAAATCCCCACTGTAAATACTTTCCTCTCCATATGGCTGAACAGCGTTTTGATAAATCGTTAAATCTTCTTTGAGCTTTTCTGGGGTAACTTCTCCGTTATTATCAACGCGGAGTGACTTTTTATAAGCAATCGCATCCAGGCCATTTAACTCCCCTACCTTATTACCATTGTCATCGTATTGATTTATGTCCTCAAACATAACAGGTAACCAGGCCATGACTGCGGACATTACCAGAGAAATTAACAATAAAACAATCGTGCGTCGTGATTTAAGCACACGCTTTCCTTCAAGCAAATAAATACGCATAGATTATTTTCCCTCCTCACTGGTTTCCTCTTGCGGGAACAACCATAAATATAAATCCTCCAAGCGAGGAGGAACCATTACAGAATCGTTTGTTTTCGCTTCTTCTGCAAGATAGCGTATAGATACTTGATTATCACCCTCACTCCTCTGATTAATCATTCGCAGCTGCATTTCATACATGGGCATTTTGTCAGCAGGAACCTTGCAAGTCCAGACTTTCCCTATGACTTGTTTTACCAGCTCGTCCGTTGTTCCCACATCAAGAAGCTTACCAGCCTTCATAATCGCGTTTTTAGTAGAGATATACTCAATATCTGAAACAATGTGTGTTGAAATGAGTACAATCCTGCCATGTGCAAATTCCGAAATGACATTGCGGAAGCGTACCCGTTCCCCCGGGTCAAGGCCAGCCGTCGGTTCGTCCATAATAAGGATTTCAGGATCATTCAACATTGCCTGTGCAATTCCTACCCTCCGTTTCATTCCACCAGACAGCTTGACGATTTTTTTGCTTTTTACGTTGGAAAGGGTAAGCGTGTCAAGCAGACTGTCAATCTTTTTTCCCGTTTCTCTTGCCGGGACATCTTTCAGTGCAGCAACATACTCCAAATAATCTTTTACTGTAAAATCCTGAAAGAAACCAAAGTCCTGTGGTAAAAAGCCAAATAGATTCCGGTATGCTTCTCCCAATGTATGAATATCCTTACCGTCATAGAGAATTTTTCCACTGGTTGGATTCAAAATATCCGCAATCATACGCATGAGTGTTGTCTTACCGGCACCGTTGGCTCCAAGCAATCCCCATACACCCGGTGTAAGGCTTAAAGAAACATCATCAACTGCGGTTTTATCCTTGAACTGCTTTTTAAGGTTTGTAATTGTCAGTTCCATTTCACTTCTCCTTGCTCTGAATTACAATGACAAACGTCCTTGTTCCATTTTATTATACTGAACAAGGACGTTCCAAACTTTAATATGAACAGGATAAATTCCTAAGAAAATCCTAATATCCAATTGACATTTTCCTAAGACAAAACAGGCAGGGATACCGTAAATGTAATTATATTATTTTCACTTCGGGCAGAAATTTCACCTCCATGTAAACGAATTATTTCGTCTGCGATAGACAATCCAAGGCCCGCACCGCCGGTATCTGATTTACGTGCATCGTCTAACCGGCTGAATTTATCAAAAATAGAGGATAGCTGATTGGGCGGGATAGTTGCCCCATGGTTTTCAAATGTGACGGTAATCGTATCTTTATCCTCTT